>NZ_JBVJLS010000002.1:0-280812 GCF_055584605.1 Nocardia sp. NPDC102475
TTCAAAAAATTCCTGGTCACTATCGACAAAGCCGTGCCCCGCGACCTCGACGTGCACCTGGTCTGCGACAACTACGCCACCCACAACACCGCCGAAATCAAGACCTGGCTGGCCCGGCATCCCCGCTTCCACATCCACTTCACCCCCACCGGATCGAGCTGGATGAACCAGGTCGAACGCTGGTTCGGCCTGCTCACCGACAAACTCATCCGCCGCGGCGTCCACACCTCCGTCAAGGCCCTCGAAGACGACATCACCGACTGGATCCAGACCTGGAACGACAACCCCCGCCCCTTCTGCTGGACCAAGACCGCCGACGAGATCCTCAAATCCCTCGCCGACTACCTCGTCAAAATCAACCTGCCAGCCCCCAAAACAAAACAGTAACTTACTGGCCCAATTTCAGGCGCGACACACTAGTGCCCCGTCCAGATAGGTTGCCGCGCTATCCGGTCCGGCCAGCTCGCTGAGCGCAGTCGAAATGCGGCACGACACGGCCCGCGGCACCGCCATATGACTGCGCTCGACGGATCTCGATACCTCAGAAGCCAGCTGGACGCGGCACTAGCCCGTAGCCGCTCGCGCATCTCCGGTCGACCGCACGGCCGTCAGGAACCTCCTCCACCGCAGCTACCACCACCACAGCCGCTGCCGCCGCTACTGCTGCCCCCACCGCAACCACTACCGCCACCCGCACCACACCTACCGCCGCTCCCCGAGTCATTGCCTCCCGCATCACCGGCATCCCAGGACGAAGAACTGGACCCCCCGATCCACCCGAACCCGCGCCACTGCGTCCGACTCGGCAAGTTGGTCACCAGCAGCACGAATCCGGCGATCCCGCCCATGATGAGGACCGTGATCAGGAAGACCAGCAGCAGGGCGAGCATTCAGGACCCGCCACCGCCGCAGCTACTCCCGCCGCCACCACAACTGCTCCCCCCACCGCCGCAGCTACTACTACTCCCACCGCCGCAGCTGCTGCCGCTGCCGCCATCGTGCCCGTGCCCGTGATCATGTCCGTGACCGTGGCCATGCCCATAACCCCCACCACTGCCCGGATCGAAACCCACCCCCGAATCGAACCCGGCGGCCCCGTAAGCCCACTGCGAGTCACTGGAGCCCCCATACCTCATCTGTCCATGCCGCACTGCCCTGTTCGCCCGCGTGATCAGAAACCCGACCAGCGCCGTGATACCACCACCGACCAGGAGGATGATCAGCAGCAGTACAACGAAGAAAACCGCCATTCCAAAATGGTATAGGCCCACTCCCCGTCGCTGAACCCACGAAAAGCAACGGCTCGCCGAACAATCACCCATTCGCCGTAGAGTGAATCGTGGCCTTCTTACGAAACCGTACCCAGCGCCGAATCGACCTGAGCGATGTCGGCCGGGTGGTGGCCGCACTCGAATTTCCCGACGCGGTTTTCAAAACCAGCCCGTGGCAGCCGCGGGAACTGGTGGAAACCGGGCTGCGGCAGTGGCTGCGCTGCTGTGGTGCGGCGATGCGCGACGGTCAGGTCATCGGTATGCCGTCCCATGCGGTCGACGAGGCCTGGCACGGATTCATTCTGTGCACGGAGATGTATGCCGCATTCTGCACCGCGGCATATGGCCGTTTCCTCCATCACTTCCCGGAAGGCGTTGCGACGAAGGGCATTTCGCACGGATCCATGGGCGAACAACTCGGCCGCACGGTGGTCGCGTGGTCGATGGTCGCAAAGCCCGGCGAGACGTGCGTGCTCTGGGATCTCGACAGCAAGGTGGGCGTCGAGCACCCGTGGGGTATCGGTACCGAGCGAGTTGCGGCCATAGAGGCCGAACTCGCAGGCACACCTCAGACGCTCAGGTAAGCTTCACCCGTGCGGCGAAGAACCGCACCACCGCCGGGGCGAACTTGTTGAACTGGTACTGCAGCCGCGCCTCCGGGGTGACCGGCACAATGCTGCGATCCCGTTCGACCGCCCGCACGATCTGCGCGGCCACCTTCTCCGGACCGTAGCGCCGCGCCTGGTACAGCTTGTCGTACCGCTCCTGCTTGCGTTGCTCCTCCTCCGCGCTGACACCCGAAAACCTGGTGGTGGCAACGATATTGGTGTGCACGATGCCGGGGCAGATGGTGTGCACGGAGATGCCGCGCCCGGCCAGTTCCGCGCGCAGGCAGTCGGAGAACATGAATACCGCCGACTTACTGGTGGAGTATGCGCTGAACCCCTGCTGCGGACTGTAGGCCGCCATGCTGGACAGGTTGACGATGTGTCCGCCGAGTCCGCGCTCGGCCATCGCCGAACCGAAGGCACGGCAGCCATTGACCACGCCGCCGAGATTGATCCGCATGACCCGATCGAACTCCGCCGATGGCGTATCGAAGAACCCACCGGCCTGCCCGATTCCGGCATTGTTGATCAGAATGTCGGGCACGCCGTGCGCGGCGAGCACCTCCACCGCGTGCAGGTGCACCGCTTCCTCATCGGATACGTCGAGCTGATAGGCATGCGCCACACCGCCTTCGGCCGCAATCAGCTCCCTTGTCTGCTTGGCCGCATCCAAGTTGATATCCGACAGCACGATTTCCGCGCCTAGACGCGCGAATGCCAGGCCGGTCTCGCGACCGATACCGCTGCCGCCGCCGGTGATCACCACGAGCTGATCCTCGAATGGCCTTCGACTGCGCCCGATTTCAGCGCGACGAAGGCCGCGCGGCGCCACGCCACTATTCACCGCGTCGATGAGCTCGGTGGTCGCGGTGGCAAGCAATTCGGGATGGGAGAACGGCATCCAATGTCCGGCGGGCACGTCACGACGCCACAGCCGCGAAACCCATTTGTGCCCATCGTCATATCCCGCGGGCCGCACCGCGACATCGCGACCGGCGACGATCAACTGCACCGGCACCTCGGTCCGGCGCTCTCGCGGTGCGAGCATTCGCGGCAGGATATTGGCACGGTAGATGAGCAGACCTTCCACGGCGTCGCGACGGAACGTGGGGCCGAGAACGATATTCGACGGCGCGGTGTCGTTCATGATCGAAACAATGCGCTGCCAGCGCTTTTCGTGGGCGACAACCCGGAACACCTGATTGAGCCCGGGTGTCATGGAGAAGATCGTGTATCCCGACGACAGCGCCTGGGTGAGTGGCTGCCACAGATTGCGCGGCGTCGGCCGGGACAGCCTGGCGCGCACCCACTTCGCGAGATGGTCCAGGTTCGGCCCGGAGACCGAGGTGAACGACGCGACCCGAGCCGCGGCCTGCGGTTCGCACACCGCCTCCCACACCTGCACCGAACCCCAGTCGTGCGCGAGGACGTGCACCGGCCGATCCGGGCTGACCGCGTCGGCGACGGCGAAGAAATCACCGGCCAGCGCATCCAGGCGGAAGTCTCGGGCGCGCCGGGTGCGGGTGGACTCCCCGTGGCCGCGAGTGTCGTAGGTGACGACGTGGAAGCGGTCGGTCAGCAGTGGCACCACCGCATTCCAGAGATGATGGGTGTCCGGCCAACCATGCACCAGCACAATGGTTTCCGCGCTCGGATCGCCGTATTCGAAGACGGCGATATCGAATTCGCCGCTGCGCACGGTCCGCCGCGTCGCGGCCGAGTCCAGGTCGGTCGTCGTCATTGACGTATCTCCTCGAGGTTCCTACTCACAGGTCCAAAACCAATCGCCCACCCCGCGAACGCGAGACGCAGACGAGCATCTCCCCCGCCTCGTGATCGGCGGCGGTGAGCACGCTCTCGCGATGCTCCGGTTCACCGGAGAGCACCCGCACCTTGCAGGTCCGGCAGAAGCCCTGGCGACACGAATACGGCCGATCCGGGCGGCTCCGCAGAATCGTCGCCAACGCCGACTCTTCCGCAGGCACCTCGACAACTTCACCGGTGGAGGCGAATTCGATCTCGAATGCGACGCCGTCGACGATCGGCGGTGGCGAGAATCGCTCGGAATGCAGTTCGACGCCGGGCATTTCGCGCACCGCATTCGCGACGGCGGTCGTCATCGGGACCGGGCCGCAGCAGTACACCGCGGTATCGGAGGTGACCTCAGCGAGTAGCGTTGCGGCGTCGGGCAATCCGTGTTCGTCGTCGGTGCGCACGGTGACCCGATCCCCGAATCCGGCGATCTCGTCGAGAAACGGAATCGTGTCGCGATTGCGCCCGGTGTACACCATCGACCAGTCGATACCGAGCCGCAGCGCCAGCCGCGCCATCGGCAGAATCGGGGTGATCCCGATCCCGCCCGCGATGAAATGCAGACGGGTGGCGGGTGATCCGTGACCGGGTACCGCGAACGGGAACGCATTGCGCGGACCACGAACCACAATGCGCGATCCGACCCGCAGTTCGTCGTGCACCTCCACCGAACCGCCGCCGCCATCGGGAATGCGGCGCACCGCGATTCGATACGCCCGGGTGTCGGCCGGATCACCGCATAGCGAGTACTGCCGCAACCGACCCGAAGGCAACTCCAGATCGAGGTGCGCACCCGGTCGCCACGGCGGAAGTTCGCGCGCGTCCGGCGATTCCAGTCGCAGGCTCACCACATCCTGGTCGTGCGCCTCGATGCGTCGACCGGTCACCATCAGCGACAGCCGGTGATCATCGGCGCGCGGTGACAGATCCCGGCGGTTGATGATCGTGGTCCACCGCAGCCGCGCCGAGGCGACCGCGTCGAGCACCCGCACCGCCCGATCCTGGTCGCGCTTTCCGAACAGATCGGCCGGCCGCTGCTCCGGCATCGGTCGCCAGTTCAAGACGCAACTGCCTGGGCCGCAGGCGATTTGGCCAGATATGCCACCGCCTGCGCGGTCGAACCGACGGATTCCGGGTTGTAGCCGGGCTTAAATGTCGTCAGCGCGCTCCACAGCAGCGAGGGCACACCGGGCAGCGCACCGCGCCACATCGAGCCGAAGACGCGCGTGATCAGGCGCGGATAGCCGAGGTCCGGCAGCGCGGGATCCTGGTGCACCATGAATTTCGTGCCGCGAACCACCAGCGTGATGAAGATCGGGAAGACGATCATCATGATCGCCGCCCGCCGGACGTAGCCTGCGCCGAAGTAGACGGCCACATCGTGGGCGACGTGCCGGTGTTCGACCTCCTCGGCTCCGTGCCAGCGGAACAGGTCGGCCACTCGCGGGTCGGCGCCGAAGTTCTCCAGATCGGCATTGAGCACCCAATCGCCGAGGTAGGCGAAGAAATGCTCCAGGCAGGCGATGAATGCCAGTCGCTCCACCATGACCTGCCGCTGGGCGACACCATCGACGTTCTTGGGCCCGAGCGACTTCCGGAACAGGTATTCCGCCTGTCGCACATACGGTTCCGGATCGATGCCGTTCGCGGCGAGCACCTCGTGCAGCACCTTGTCATGTGTCTCCGCGTGCATGGATTCCTGACCGATGAAGCCGAGCATGGCCTCGCGCAGTTTCTCGTCTTTGACGTAGGGCAGCGCTTCGGAGTACGCGGCGCAGAACATCCGCTCGCCCTCGGGCAGCAACAGGTTCAAGGCATTGATCAGATGCGAGGCGATGGGTTCCGCGGGCATCCAGTGCAATGGGGTATCCGCCCAGTCGAACCGCACATTGCGCGCGTTGAGGGCGACCTCACCGGGATCGACGTCCTGCCGCACCCTACGAAGTAGCTTCATCGATACTCCTCGATCTCACCCGCCGCGCCACAGCTCGAAAAGAGCCACGACCCGCGACGTTGCGTACCTTCCTTCACGGCCGTAGCAATGATCATACACATATATGAAACTCTCGGTTACATACATGCCTGGCCAGCGCGAATAGCGCCGAAAAGCCCGCTTTACAACAGAAAGCTCCGTTGTGGCCGAGATCCCCGCGATCCGGCAGTAAACTAGAACACGTTCTAGTAGTCTTTGGCTATGGAGCGACTCACCGGATTGGATGCCAGCTTCCTGTACCTCGAGACCGGGACCCAGCACCTGCACGTCTGTGCACTGCTGATCCTCGATCCCGCCGCAGGGGGCGCGTACTACACCTTCGAAAAATTCAAAGCAGAACTCGGCCGCAGGCTACCGCTGATCCCACAGATGCGGCGGCGAATCCACGAGGTGCCGTTCAATCTCGATCATCCGGTCTGGGTGGAAGACCCGGATTTCGATCTGGACCACCACATCCGACGAATCGAAACGCCGAGCCCCCTGGAACGCCGGGAACTCGCGGACCTGGTCGGCGAGATCGCCAGTGTGCCGATGGACCGCAGCCGTCCGCTGTGGGAGATGAGCGTGGTGGAGCACCTGGCGGACGGCAAACTGGCGGTGATCTGCAAGTACCACCACGCTGCCGTGGACGGCATTACCGGCGCCAACATGATGATGCATCTGTGCGATCTGGAGCCGGGTCTCAGCGAGCCCGAACCGGCCGAGGAGTGGCATCCCGAGCCGCAGCCCAGCGACTTGAAGCTGGCGGCCGAGGCGGTGCTGAACCTGCCCAACAAGCTCGGTCTGGTCGGCATGGTGCCGAAAACCCTTGGCATGGTTGCCGGTTTCGCGCAGCGACGGCGAAACAGTCAGGCGGGCATGGCCTTACCGTTGACCGCACCACGAACCCCGTTCAACGGCGCGATCAGCCCGGATCGTGTGGTGGCCTGTGCCGAGACCGAGCTCGCCGCGATCAAGGAAATCAAGACCGCCTTCGATGTGAAAATCAACGATGTCGTCCTGACCATCGTGGCGGGTGTGCTGCGCACCTATCTGGAGAAGCACGACGAGCTGCCCGACAAATCGCTGATCGCCTCGGTCCCGGTGTCGGTGCACGACGCTTCCCGGCACACCGCGGGCATCAACAAGGTCTCCTCGCTGTTCTCCCAGCTCGGCACCGATATCGCCGATCCGGTGGAGCGCCTGCGGCAGGTGGCCGAGGCCAATCGCGACGCCAAACAGGAACATGAATTCGTCGGCGCGGATTTCCTGATGGACTGGTCGAAGTACGCTCCGCCGAACACCTTTCAGTTGGCCGCGCGCGTCTACTCGTCGCTGAAACTGGCCGAGCTGCATCCGGTGGTGCACAACCTGGTGGTGTCGAATGTGCCTGGCCCGCCGATGCCGTTGTATTTCCTCGGCCTTCAGGTCGAGGGCATGTATCCGTTCGGGCCGGTTTTCCACGGCGCGGGACTGACCGTGACCGTGCTGTCCAATAACGGTGATCTGGACTTCGGATTCATCGCCTGCCGGGAACTGGTGCCCGATCTGCAAGCGATCGCCGATGCGGTCCCCGGCGTTGTCGATGAATTGCTGACCGCGGCACGCGATCTGGGCTGACGCCCACCGCTGCCCTGTTCGCCATCGCCGCCGGACAGGGCCGCATTCGAAGTCTATTTCTGTCTTGCGGCAACGGCGGCGCAAGCCTCCAGCAGTACCGGCACGAAGCGGTCGGCCTCGAGCACGCAGGATGCGTGACCGGCCTTGACCAGATGAATGCTCGCACCGGGAATCATGGTCGCCATCTCCAATTGCCGATAGACCGGAATCGCACGGTCCCGCGTCGTGATCACGACGGCGGTCGGCATCTTCAGCTCGGAAAGCCAAGCGGTCGCATCGAATCGGCCGACCTCGGCGATGACCTGCGCCATGGCCCAACCACTGCTGCTGCGAAATTCGGTGAGCGCCCAGCGATTCAGCTTTCCCGGAGCCCACGTGTGCTCCGGCAATTCGGGTAACCGACCCACGTACTCCGCAGCACGGCGGTAGGAATAGGGCCCGATCGCTCCGGCCAATGCGCCGAAGGTCAGATGAAATGCGCGCTCGCGCCACTTCTCCTGGAACCGATACGGCGTCGCGCACAGCACCAGGCCACTCACCCGATCCGAATGCCGGTGCGCGGCAAGCAATGCCACGACACCGCCGAGGGAGTATCCGGCCAGGATCGCCCGCTCGATGCCGAGCGCGTCCGCCACCGCGACGACGTCGTCGGCACAGTCCTGTACCGAGAACCGCTCCGAGCGGATACCGCGGCCGTGCCAGCGCTGGTCGAAGACGATCACCCGGTAACGCTCGGCCAGCGCGTCGAGCGCTGGAAACCAGGTCAGGTAGCCCGTGCAGGCGGTGGCGTGCAGCAGGATCAGGGTCGGGGCGCCCTCGGGGCCCGGAATATCGACGACGTAGGTGCGCCCACGCGCCGGCAACTCGACGAGCCGACCGCCGGGAACCTCCGCGATATCGGGCACCCCCGAACGCCGGGAGAACCGCCGCATGGCCACCACCGCGGGATTCGGATTCGTCATCGTCGGCCTCCTCGCGCGGCGATATTAGAACGCGTTCTACATCGATGATGCCATAGGATTCGGTTCAGGCGAGCGCGCGGACGATGTATTCCGCGATGCAGGCGGGCTTATCGCCGCCTTCGCGTTCGATGGTCGCCTGGATGACGATCTGCAGACCGCCGGGAACCTCGTCGACGCTCACGACCCGGGCGCGGCCGCGGATGCGGGAACCGGCGGGCACGGGCGAGGGGAAGCGGACCTTGTTCAGGCCGTAGTTGAGTCGCGCCGAGGCGTCGTTGATGGCGATCAGGTCGGCCATCAGCGGCGGGAGCAGCGAGAGAGTGAGGTAGCCGTGTGCGATGGTGGCGCCGTACGGGCCGGTGGCGGCACGCTCGGTATCGA
This sequence comes from Nocardia sp. NPDC102475, assembly GCF_055584605.1. Taxonomy (NCBI): domain Bacteria; kingdom Bacillati; phylum Actinomycetota; class Actinomycetes; order Mycobacteriales; family Nocardiaceae; genus Nocardia; species Nocardia sp. NPDC102475. The sequence goes on from NZ_JBVJLS010000002.1 coordinate 8,627, forward strand.
TGTGGATCCACTGCCGGTCCTCGGTCGCCTCGGCAAAGGCATCGATGCGGTCCTGGGGGACCTCGATCCAGCGGCTCACGCCCAGATCGGTACCCGCTGCGGTGCGCAGTGATTCCATGCTGAAGACGGTCGGCTCACTCATAGACCGCACAGTAGCGCCGAGTCCCACTGGTCGATACCGAGGCGAGATTCGACCGGCAATCATCTGTAACGTGTTTCAGCAAGTCGACGAGATCGAGAGGAGGCCGCGATGGGGCGGTTGACCGGCAAGGTGGCACTGATCAGCGGCGGTGCGCGGGGCATGGGCGCCGCGCACGCGCGGGCACTGGTGGCCGAGGACGCGCGGGTGGTGCTCGGCGACATCCTCGACGAGGAGGGCGCGGCCCTGGCCAAGGAAATCGGCGACAATGCCGCGTATGTCCACCTCGACGTGCGCGAAAAGCAGCAGTGGCAGGATGCGGTCGCCGAGGCCGTGCAGCGCTTCGGTGCGCTGAATGTCCTGGTGAACAATGCCGGGATCGTCAATGGCAACCTGCTCGTCGACTTCGAATTGTCCGAGTGGCAGAAGATCATCGATATCAATCTGACCGGCACCTTCCTCGGCATGCAGGCCGCGACCCCCGCGATGATCGAGGCGGGCGGCGGTTCGGTGATCAATATTTCCTCGGTCGAGGGCATGCGCGGCAGCCCCGGCCTGCACGGGTATACCGCAACCAAATTCGCGGTCCGTGGACTCACCAAGTCGACCGCACTCGAGTTGGCGCAGTACGGAATTCGGGTGAATTCGATCCATCCGGGGCTGATTCGCACACCGATGACCGAGGGCATTCCGGAGGATTTCTTGCAGATCCCGCTGGGGCGCGGCGCTGACCCATCCGAGGTGTCGGCATTGGTGACCTATCTGGCCAGCGATGAAGCGTCCTATTCGACGGGCGCTGAATTCGTCATCGATGGCGGTCTGACCGTAGGAGTTCCGCACAAGACGTTCTCCTGATCGCCGCTGGGCGTGCGGGCCAGCACCCTCCACCCGACCTGCTGATCGCCCTGGGATCACCGGACTTACGCGACTCGGCCGCAGTGCCGGTCGATGCCGGGTTCGGTCCGCGCTTGCTGTCGCTGCGCCGACAGCCGTCCGGTTCGGTGGTCGGCGCGCGGCATGCTCGGATCCATGCACCGAGCCGAATCTCGTCGCCGGTGATGTGCCGGGTGGAAACATCGACATGCCCGTATTGCTCGCGGAAGGCCCGCAGTGCGGCGATGGCGTTGTCCCGCTGGATTCTCGCCGGAGGCCGCCGGTTGCGGTGCCGAGTGATCGCCGTGGTTCACCAGGGTCTCCCCCACAATCGGTGGCGGCGTGCGGAATCGGGGTGGATACGTCCCGCCTCGACCAACGCGTCGAATGCGGCGTGTTTGCGGGCGCAGTCGTGGTCGCGATGCAGCTGCATCGCGCAGCGTCGGCGTTCGTGACTCGAAGAACCCCACCGGCCCAGCGCTGATCTTCGCCCCGGGCGAATGGGATGCCTTCACAGCTGGCGTCACCGTCGGAGAGTTCAACCACCCCGCCTGAGCCGGGCAAAACCGAACACCACAAAGCGGCCCCGCGCGACCATGACGTCGACGCGGGGCCGTTGCTATTGTCGCGGAAAGCCGCCCTGCACAACGGATTTGGTGGCATGAATGCCACGAATACCACCGAGCCGAGAGCACGCTTCAGCGCGGTTTGCCGCGCCCCTACCCTTGCGCCCTCCCTCAGCCTCTGCTTGCGATCGTTCAGCCGCACTGGCCTCGGCCTGTTCGTCTGTGGAGGATTCGAGAGTTCCTGCTGTTGGCCGGGGCCGGGTCGTCGTACGGTCGGCGAGCTCACGACCGCGCCAGCGCTCGCGACTCGTCTCTGGGCTCCTCCGCGGCGGTCGGCATGACCGAATCCCCATAAGCCCCAATAATGTTGACATCACATGCTGTTGACATCATGCGATGTCGATTATTAACCTTTTAGGACATTCCCGCGTGTGCGCGCGTCGGCGGCTCCGCGTACACCGTCGGCATGTCTAGCCTTTCGAGGAGTACGCATGAGGTTCGGGCAGGCAGCACAATCGGTGGTGCTGAGCATTCTTCGTCCTGGCGGCCTGCTGTCGGCGGTTCAGATCCAGCGACAGGCACAGCTGACGGGGTGGAGCACCCGCAGTGCGCTGGCGCGGCTGCATGCACGCGGTCTGGTCGTCGCCATTTCGCACAGCGGGTGCTGGCAGATCAGCGAACGCGGACGCGCGACGACAACGGCGCGAAGTGCGTCGTGGCTGCCCTCCAGCCGCTGACGCTCACTGCCGCCGCTCGCCGCGCAGCCGTACACCGTTCGGCTCGCAGAGTTCGACTGAGTATCCGGTCCGCAGACCTGGAGTCCCGAGCGGTCGTGTAATTCCGTTCCAGCCGGTTCACCGCACGGTCGCAGCGCCGACCACACCATGCCCGGCTTCGGGCGCCGGTCCAACAGTTCGGACGCAGCTTCCGCTCTGGCTCGCAGCTGCGGCTCGATGTTACGGAAGTCATATGTCATGACACTCCAATCAATCTAGTATGAGATTCATACGATATGATTCCCAAAAGATGGAGATGTCATGATCCTTGTCACCGGAGCCACCGGAACCATCGGCCGCCCGCTAGTCGAACTGCTTGCCGCACAAGGGGTTCGAGTACGAGCCGTCACCCGGTCCCCCGAAAGTGCCGTGCTGCCCGCTGGCGTCGAGGTAGTGGGCGGCGATCCGGCCTGGCCGGACACGCTTGCCGACGCCCTTGACGGTGCGTCCGCGGCATTCCTGCATCCACGCGCCGTGGGCGATGCGGCCTTCGAATTCGCGGAACTGGCTGGTAAGCGTGGTGTGCGGCGGCTTGTCGCCCTCTCGGCCATCAATATCGACGACCCGCTCGACGCACAGCCGTCCCGATTCCGCGGCGACCGGAACAGAGAGGCCGAGCGGGCGGTGGTGGACAGCGGTCTGGAGTGGGTGAGCCTGCGCGCCAGCAGCTTTGCCATGAATGTGGTGCAGAGCGGCTGGAATGCCCAGATACGGGCGGGTGATGTGGTGCGCGGACCCCATGCCGAATTCGCCGAAAGTCCGCTGCACGAAGGGGATATCGCGGCGGTCGCGGCGCATGCCTTCCTGACCGACGATCTGCTGGGTCAACGAGTGGAATTGACCGGGCCTCAATCACTTACCCATGCGGATATGGTTCGGATCATCGGCGAGGTCATCAGTAGGCCCTTGCGCTATGAGGAGGTTCCCGCCGCTGTGGTGCGGCAAGGCATGGTGGCGCGCGGCTTTCCCGAGGATTTCGTCGACTCCCTGCTGAACCGCTACGCCGATGGCGTCGGCCAACCCGCACCGGTCACCGACAATGTCGAGAAAATACTCGGCCGCACAAGAACTTTCGCCGCGTGGGCCGCCGATAACGCTGCCGCGTTCCGGAATTGAGTGCGGACCATGCGCATAATCGCCAATTTCGCCGCCCAGGTATTCAGCGGTATCTTCGCCGGATTCCTGATCGCCGTCCTCGTCCTCGAACTATCGATGCGAGACGCAACCGCAGCCGTCTATACCCAGGTCAGGCAGATCGAACTGGAATGGCTCGATGTCCTCGCCACCGTCACCCTGCTACCGGCCCTGATCGTCACCGCTCTCATCATCGCGACCCGTTTCCGCGACCGCGGCCCGACCCGCTGGCTCCCGATCATCGCGTTCACACTGCTCGCGGGCGTCCTGATCCTGACGATCATCGTCAACCTGCCAATCAATGCCGACCAGCGCGACTGGATCGCCACCATGCCTCCCGGCGACTGGGCAACCATCCGTGACCATTGGCAGCTCTCCCACGCGGTCCGCACAGTAGCCGCCACTCTCGCCTTCGCGGCTCTGTGCGCGGCTCAGGGCACCCGACGGTTCGCCACCACCCACTCGGCGACGGCGTCGGGGGACATGTCTTCGCCGAGCACGTTATCGATGACGACCCGCCCGACACAGATCGAGCGCAGTACGCGATCGGCGAACGCCTCCACATCGCCCCACGGCAGATAGGGTTTCGCGATCAGCAGCGAAGCGATACCGTGCACACTCGACCACAGCTCCAAGACGACCGGCACCGGATCACCCGGCGTGATCAAGCCGAGGTTCATGCACTCGGTGACGGTCGCCGCGAGATGGGCGAAGGCACTACTGGTCAGCACCTGGTCGACCGCGCCTGCCGTCTCACCGGGCGTCATGGCCAAGCGGTACTGCTCCGGATGCTCCCTGGCGAACCGGACGTACGCCAGGCCCTGCTGACGCAGGCGCTCCACAGGGGAATCGTTCGGATCGGATGCGGCAAGCATTTCCGCGTCCAGATCTTCGAAGACCTGGGCCACCACCGACTCGATCAGCTGATCCTTATCCGCGAAATGGCGGTAGATCGACGGCGGGGTGACACCGACGATCTTGGCGATCTCCCGGATGGAAACCGCGTCGACGTGACCGGCATCGGCCAGCAGTTTCTTTGTGGCGTCGAGGATTTCGGCGCGTAGCTCCGCACCGGAGCCACGTGCCGAACGCTTCCTGCGGGTAAAAGTCACGTTCGTCCGGCTAGTTGGTGTTTATCGGCTTCGGTTGTGCCCGGTGCGGTTTCGCCCTCACTCAGGCCGATCTTGGCGTGCAGCCGGGTGAGTGGCGCGGGCGCCCACCAGTTCGCGGTGCCGAGCAGCCGCATGAGTGCGGGCGCGAGCAGGCCGCGGATCAGCGTTGCGTCCGCGAGCACCGTCAACGTCAGACCCAGGCCCATCATCTGGATGAACGATACCTTCGACGTGACCATGGCGGCCATCACGATGGCCATCAATAGTGCGGCCGCGGTGAAGATCCGGCCGGTGCGCGCGACACCCAGGGCCACCGCGCGAGTGTTGTCCGCGGCGGTGCGTCCGGAGGCCAGCCACTCTTCGCGGATGCGCGAGAGCAGGAATACCTCGTAATCCATGGACATTCCGAAGGCGAGACAGAACATCAGGATCGGCATGGTCGGAACCAGATATCCGGTCGCGTTGTTGCCGATAACGCTGGACAAGTGTCCGTCCTGGAAGATCCAGACCATCGCACCGAACGCGGCGGTCAGCGAAAGCGTATTGAGTGCAAGAGCTTTCAGCGGCAGCAGCACACTGCCGGTGAACAGGAACAGCACCACGAAGGAGGCGAGCACGATCAGGCCACCGGCCAGTGGCAGTCGCGCACCGAGTGCGTCGAGGGAGTCGCGGTTGATCGCGGCGCTGCCACCGAAGAGCGCCGGCCCCGGGCTCGAGACATCGCGAAGCCGGTCCAGTTGCGTCTTACCCGGGGAGGTGAAGGGATCGACTGTCGTCGCGACAGTGAGGAATGCGCCGGTGTCGTTCGTCATCTGCGGCGATCCCGGCGCCACCTTCAGTCCGCCGGCGTACAGGCCAGAGCCCGAGAGCACTCCGGACACGCCATCGACCTTCGACAGCGCGGCGGCGTAATCGCCGATGGCGGCGGGATTTCCGTGGTAGTCGTCGAGCATCACGCTGACATTGGTCGCGGCATTGGATTGGAAGTCCGAACGCAGTGCGTCGCCGACCGTGCGACTGCTGGTGGAGGCGCCCGCATTGAGTACTCGATCGTCCGGATAGCCGAATTTCACACCGAGGAACGGGGACCCGATCGCCAGCATCAGCACGATGATGGCGATGGCGACCGGTGCGGCATGGCGCATCACCCACTGGACTGTGCGGTACCAGAAGGTCTGCTCGGGTGCGCGCTGAGCGTGCAGGTCCCGGCCGAGCAAGCGCCCCAATGGCTTTCGCAGATCCAACGCATTCACTCGGTGTCCGAGCACCATCAATACCGCGGGCAGGATCAGGATCGATGCGGCCGCGGCCGCGGCGACCACCGCAACGCCGGCGTAGGCAAAGGATTTCAAGAAGTACAGATTGAACACGCCCAGCGCGGCCACCGACAGCGCGACGGTCAGCGCGGAGTACAACACCGTGCGTCCCGCGGTCTGCACCGCGCGCACCACCGCAGCCTCGACATCGAGTCCATTACCGAGTTCCTCGCGGTAACGGCTGACAATGAACAGGCTGTAGTCGATCGCGAGGGCGAGACCGAGTGCCGTGGTCAAGTTCAGCGCGTAGATCGACACATCGGTGAAGACCGTGAGGGTGCGCAGGATCGCCAGGGTGGTCAAGATCGCGAAGATGCCGACGGCCAGCGGCAGGAAGGCCGCGACCAGGCTGCCGAAGACCAGGATCAGCACGATGAACGACAGCGGGATGGCCACGCTCTCCGCGACCGCGAGATCGTGGGTGATCTGCTCGTTCGAGTCGTGGTAGATGGAGCTGAGGCCGCCCTGATAGACGCTGACGCCGTCGCTGGTGCCGGTGACCTCTTCGGCGATCACACCGGCGGCCTTTTGGGCCACGGACTCCTCGCCGGTGATGTAGCCGAGCACCAGTGCGCTCTTACCGTCCTTGCTGCGCAACACGGATGAGAACGACTGCGGAGCGGTCCAATAGGACTGGATGCCGATCACATCGCCGCGCGAGCGCAGGGTGTCGACCACCTTCGCGCCCGCGGCCTTGGCGGCCGGGCTGTCCGCACCGGCATCATCACGAACCAGCAGGATGAGATTGGGTTCCGCGCCGCCGAAGTTATCGGCGATCAACCTGGCGACCTGTGACGATTCGGCATCGTCCGGGGTGAAACCGCCGGTCTTCATATGCGAGATCACCGTGGCGCCGAATGCGCCGCAGAGTACGGCCAATAGTGCGGCGGCGAGCAGGATCGTCCGCGGATGCCTGGTGGCCAGATGTGCGATCCGTACGAGCATGAGCGACTCCCCTAGTTCGACTGGCCCCCAGTTAACAGCGTTAGCGTAACGCCGTTAACTCAGTGACGACAGTGATGCACAGCTAACAAATAGTGATCCCGATCATGGTTTAGGCAACTACCCGAGGAAGGCGACGATCGCATTGGCGATGGCGTCCGCGTACCGCGCCCGGCCGCCGGGCGATTCGATCAGCGCGGCGTCACCCGGATCGCGCATATTTCCACACTCGACCAAGGCGACCGGACGTTCGGACAGGTTGAGACCCGCCAGATCCGCGCGCGGGTTCATGCCGTCGGAGCCGACGTAGGTCGACGGGACGAAGCCAGACCCGATCATGGTGTCGCGCAATGTCGTTGCCAGTCGCTGCGACGGCTCGTGCTGTGCCGGGTTCAGTGGCGGCGACGAGTACGCGACGTGAAAGCCGTGTGCGCCCGCGGCGGCGCCGTCGGCATGGATCGAGACGACAGCCGCTGCGCCGCTGCGGTTTCCGATGGCGGCGCGCTCGTCGACACACGGGCCGACGCCCGCATCGTCGTCGCGGGTCAGCACGACGCGAATTCCGCGGGCGGCCAAGGCATCCCGGACCCGGATTGCGACATCCCAGTTGAATTCGTGCTCGGTGTAGCCGTCGGTGGCCGACGTGCCGGTGGTGTTGCACGCTTTGGTCTTTCCGCGACCGTCCGGCACCTGACGGTTGATCTCGCCGGGCTGTGCGGCATTGCCGCCATTGTGACCGGCGTCGATGACGACCACCCGGTCATCGGCAATGACGCGCGGCGGGGATGTCGCCGGTTCGTCGCCGACCTGCGGTGTCGTGGAGCGCGCCGATGAACCCGATGCGTCGTGCGCGCATCCGCCGAGCAACATGCCCCACGCGCAGATCGCGGCGGTCGTCTTCCAGCTTCGCAATCGCATGACATCGACACTGCCATAGGCTCGCGGCCGGTTCATGGCTAGCGGAAGGCCAGTGCGCCGAGCGTATCCGCGTGCCGGTACTGCAGGTACTTCTTGACCGTGTCCGCGGCGACGGCCGCATTGGCGGTGGCCACCGTGACCACGACGAACTCCTTCTCGGTCCCGTCACGCCATTTGCCGGTGACGAAATTGTCGATGTAGGTGCCCGGTCGCAGGTGCACGTCCTCGTCGGTGAACTCGCCGAGCGCGGCGGTGGCCTGACCCTCGCTCGACATCGCCATGACGAATTGCGTGATCTTCAGCCCGCCGCCCTCGGCCCGGTACACCATTTCGGCGGCGTACTCGCAGCCCAGGCCGCTGAGCTTGCCGTTCACCTCGAAATCGCGGCAGTTGGCGTGGTCGCGGCCCTCGACCCAGTCGGCATGCAGTTCCACGCTGTCGAATTTGAAATTCCAGTCACCGGCGAAGTCGCTGTAGCTGAGCTTGCCCGCGGACGGCTGGCCCGGGCGCGGCGTTGTCGTGGTCGTTCGCGGAGTGCTCGCGCTCGTCGCCGGCACGACGGTGGCATCCGACGCCTGCGGTTGGTCCTTATCTCGCGCGGTGATGACGACCAGGCCGACGCCGACCACGGCGAGTACCGCGACCAGCCCGAGCACCACCGCGACGATCGCACCGGTCTTCGATTTCGGCGGCGGGCCCGGCGTCGGCGCGCCGGGATACCCCATCGGATAGCCCGTCTGCGCCCAGCCCTGCTGAGCTGGATAGTCCACCGGTTGCCCCCACGGCGCCGGATCCTGCCGCGGCTGCTCCCCGTATGGATAATTCACTGCCTGCCCACCTCTCCCGCCGGGGCGGCGACCCCCACCCTGCTTCGGCCGAACCAGTCAGGTACTGATCGCGAGCCGATCCCCCGGCGTTGCAGTTATGCCAGCTTAGCCGGTGAGTAATAGGCCCAGCGCAAGGCAGAACATCACGGCCGCGATCACCGAATCGAGCACGCGCCAGGCGATCGGGCGGGCGAACAGCGGGCCGAGTTTGCGGGCGCCGTAGCCGAGCGAGGTGAACCAGATGATGCTGGCGAGCATCGCGCCCGCGCCGAGCAACCAGCGGTCCGGACTGGTGTAGGTGTTGGCGAAGGAGCCGAGCAGCAGCACCGTGTCCAGGTAGACGTGCGGGTTGAGCCAGGTCAGGGCCAGGCAGGTGAGGACGGTCGCGCCGAGTGCGACGGTGGCCCCGGTGGACTCGGCGGTCAGGCTCGATGACGCGAAGGCGCGGCGGGCGGCGAGAATGCCGTAGCCGAGTAGAAATGCGGCGCCGGCGTAGCGGATCACCGCCAGCAGCACGGGTGCGGATTCGACCACGACGCCCAACCCGCCGACTCCCGCGGCGATCAGCACGATGTCCGACACGGTGCAGACCGCAACCACCGCGAGCACATGCTGACCGCGCAGACCTTGTCGCAGGACGAAAGCGTTCTGCGCGCCGATCGCCACGATCAAAGAGAGTCCGAAGCCGAGTCCCGAGATGGCCGCCAGGGCCGCCGATGATGCCGTCACATGCATCGACGCTAGATCCGCAGCTTCGACCAGACCAGCTAAAGATTCTGAAGTACCTTTATGATTTCTTAATGGACCTGCAGCTCGATCAGCTCCGCGCGCTCAATGCGGCGGTCACCGAGGGCACCTTCGATGCGGCCGCGCGCAGTCTGCGCGTGACGCCTTCGGCGGTCAGTCAACGCATCAAGGCACTAGAGGATGCGGCTGGTCGCATATTGCTGCAGCGCACAAAACCGGTGCGGCCCACCGAATCCGGGCTCGCCGTGCTGCGGTTGGCGCGGCAGATCGAACTGCTCGCCGGCGATGCCGCACGCGAACTCGGCGATACCGATCGACCCGCGGATCGACCGATCCGGGTGCCGATCGCGGTCAATGCCGATTCGCTGGAAACGTGGGTGATGCCCGCGCTGCGGCAGGTCCCACCCGGTGTGTGTTTCGAGATACATCGCGAGGACGAGGAGCATACGACTCGACTGCTGCGCGACGGGACGGTGATGGCCGCGATCACCGCCACCGCCGCGGCGGTGCAGGGATGCCGGGTGAAGCGGCTCGGTGCCATGCGCTATCGGCCCATGGCGAATCCGCGATTCGCGCGGACCTGGTTCGCGGATGGGCCTACCGCGGAGGCGTATTCCGTTGCGCCGGTTGTGCTTTTCGATCGCAAGGATGATCTGCAGGATCGGCATCTGCGGCGGCGGTGTGGGCAGCCGGTGGATCCGCCGCGGCATTATGTGCCGTCGGCGGCGGGGTACGCGGAAGCGGTTCGGATCGGGCTGGGGTGGGGGATGTTGCCGGATCTGCAGACTCGGGGCAGTCGGGCCTTCGTGCCCATCGATGGGGATTCGTATATCGATGTGCCACTTTATTGGCAGCAGTGGAAGGTCGATTCGCCTGCGCTCAGTGGGGTTGCCGGTGCAATCGCGGCTGCTGCGGCCGAGGCGCTGTCAGATGCTCCACGGCGGTGACTTCGGGAATGTCACTGGCAGCGCGGTCAGTGCGCGGTGGAATGGGCCCGGTCGCCAGGTGAGGTCGGCCGCCGGGGCGGCGAGTCCGAGTTCCGGTATCGCGTCGAGCAATTGGTCGATCGCGTCCTGAGCTATCAAGTACGCCATGGAATTTGCGGTGCAGGCGTGCGGGCCCGCGCTCCATGCCAGATGGGAGCGGTTGCCCGTGTGCTCGCCGACGATTTCGGGGTCGTTATTGCAGGCCGCCATGCTGATGAGGACGGGTTGGTGTGGGGGCAGCCACATTTCGTCGATCAGGATGGGCTGTCGCGGATAGGTGATGCAGTAGTTCGCCAGCGGCGGGTCGGTGAACAGCACCCGGTCCAGCGCGTCGCGGGTGGAGAGGCTGCCGCCCAGCATTTTGTCGGCGACGCGCTCGTCGGTGAGCATCAGCAGCAAGGTGTTGGCGATCAGATTCTGGGCCGGTTCGATGCCCGCCCCGTAGAGGAGCATCACATGTTCGAGCACCTCGAGATCGTCCAGGCCGACGGGGTGTTGTAGTAGTCGGGTCGTGATGTCGTCGCCGGGTTCGGCCTTCTTGAGTGCGATCAGCTCGGTCAGTGCTTCGTGTACCAGCTCATTTCCCTTGGCGGCGTTGACCGTATCCAACATCGCCGCCAGGCCGAGTGCGGTGCGGCCCCCGATTTCGGGCGGACAGCCGAGAACGGCATTGATCGCGGTGAAGGCGAGTGGGAGTGCGTACTGGCTGATCAAATCGGCCGATCCGGTCGTGCAGAACGCATTGATCAGCGGGATGGCGATCTCGGCGACCGTGGTGTGCAGTGCGTGCAGGTCGACCGCCTCGATGGCCGCGTTCACGGCCTCCCGATAGCGCGCGTGCACCGCGCCGTTGCTGTGCAAAACGCTTGGGCGCCAATCCATCATCGGTAGGACCGGACAGTCCGGTGCGACGTTCTTCTGCCAGGTGCGCGGATCGCGCGGAAAGTGCTCGGGATCGTGCAGAATTCGCACCGCGGCGCGATAGCCGATCACCAGGGTCGCGGGGGTGTCGGGAGCCAGGTCCACCGGCACCAGCGAACCGTACTTGCGGCGCATGTCCCGATATGCGCGATGTGGGTCGGCGGCGAACTCCGGGGTGTAGAGCGGAGCGCGTTCACCCTCGGTATCGAAGGGCGAGCCGTGCGGGACGGGAGACTGCTGAGTGGTCACGAATCCAACTCCAAACGGTGGACCAATCGACGCGCATGCCGCCTACGTCGAAAACCGCCGAGATAGAGCCGAATTCGCCGCGCCACCCCTGCGGCGTATGAATGCCGAATCAGTTCGGCTGTTTCCCCGGTACGGCACGTAGCCGCCACTGGGATCGATATAGCGGGCCTCGTCGACCGATTGCAGCAGACCTGCCATCCCCCGCAGGAGTTGCTCCAACATGGCAATCGCCGCGTTCTCCTCCGCAGAGGCGGGCCAAGAACTCATGGCAATACCTTTCGGCTAAGCGTGGGTGTCAGGCGGTGGTGATCGGTGCGGCGCTGAAAGGCATCACCCGCGCGCAGCACGGTTGCCTCGTCGAAATGGTTGCCGCTGATCGACATCGACAAGGGGACACCGTCGGTGGCGAGTCCGATCGGTACCGCGATGGTGGGGTTGCCGAGCGCATTCCAGTACGGCGTATGCAATCCGGCCAGCACGCTCACCGGGTTCAGCTGCTCCATTGCGTCGATACGTGGGGCGCCGAGGTGGCCGGTCGGGGTCGCCACCAGGTCGACCTCGGTGAGCAGTTCTGCCATCTTGCGCTGCGCGACGTGCCGAACCCTTTGGGCCTGAACGTAATCCGCACCGGCCACTGTGGTGCCCGCAGCGAAGACGACGCGACTGCCGCGGGCGTAATCGTGGTATCGGGAGCGCAGGGTCGGTCGATGGTATGCGGCCGACTCGGCGGCCAAGACGATCAAGGTGGTGGCAGTTGCCTCGACGTACATCGGCACCTCGACCGGGACTATGGTCGCGCCCGCGGCGCGCAGGGCATCGATAGCGGCCGAGAATCGTGGTGGCTGTTGCGGATCGCGTCCGTCGCCGACGAAGCGGTCGAGATTGTCCACGCCGATGGTGATCCCGTGCAGGTCACCGGTGAGCGCGGCGGTGTAGTCGGCGACGGGTTCAGTTGAACTGTAGGGATCTTCGGGATCGTGACCGGCCAACACCTCCAGCAGCAAGGCGCAGTCGGCGGCCGTGCGAGCCAGTGGACCGGCATGGTCGAGGGTGTAGGCCAGTGGCACCACACCAGATTTCGGCACCCGGCCGAATGTCGGTTTGAAACCGGTGATGCCGCAGAAGGCTGCCGGAATGCGGAGACTGCCGCTCGTATCGGTGCCGACCGCACCCAGAAAAGCCCCGGTCAAAAGCCCACTGGCCGAACCAGAGCTGGACCCGCCCGCCCACCGCTTGGCGTCCCACGGATTCCGCGGTATCGGAAATGGCTTCTCCGGATCCGGGACACCGATGGCGAATTCCATCGTGGTGGTCTTTCCGACCACGATGCCACCGGCCTGCTCGAGCCGCCGCACGACCGCGGCGTCCCCGGCCGAGTGCGCCCATGCCGGATCGAGCACCGAACTCTGCGCCGTGGTCGGCCCGGCCGAGTGCGCGAAAATATCTTTGACGCCCAGCGGAATCCCGTCCAGTGGCGCGAGCGCCTCCCCCTCCGCGATCTTGCGATCCACCTCGGCGGCCTGCGCCCGCGCCCGCTCTTCGAACCGAGCCAGGAACACCCCGAACGTCTCGTCGTGCGCATCCGCGGCCGCCAGCGCCCCTTCCACTAGCTCGGCCGCACTGACTTCCCCACGCCTCAGCCCCGCCCGCGCGTCCGCGATCGTGGTGAATACCGTTGCTGTCGAATCAGTTTCAGTCATCCCATCCCCATCCGTAGCACCCCGATCCTGCCACGCCGATCCCGTCGGCGGGCGAATTCGGAACACTTCCCCTTCACAGTCACAATCGATCCGGGTCCGCGCTATTGCTGGTTGGGATTTCGTCGCGCTGGGCGGTCGAGACGTCGGCTGCGAGCCAGGGCATGCGGTCGAGCAACCGGGCGATCTGGCCTGCCATGCCACTGGTCGCGCCCGCCGCGCTGGAAACGAAAACGGTATCGCCGGCACGCAGACCCGCCACGGCCGTCAGGCCCGCGTAGGCGACCAGCCCGAATCCGAGATAGCTGGACGGCGATGGGTACGCATCCGGATCCACGACCCGGATCGCGCCCGCCTCGGCCATCGCGTACTCCCGCCAACCGAGCCGATGCAGCACCAGCGCACCCTCCGCAACATCCGGATCCGCGGAGGCGACGACCTCACCGATCGCGTCGCCGAACATCGTGGCGCCAACAGCGAACGGCGGCATGGGAATTCCCGGATAAGCGCCGATCTGCATGAGCATCCCTGGATCAATCGACATGTACAGATTCCGCACCAGCACCTGCCCCGGCGCCGGATCGGGCACCGGCTGCTCGACGAGTCGGAATTCGGATAGTTCCGGAAATCCGTCCGGTCGTGCGGAAAGCTGGACAGCCCGTGCGGTTCGCGTCATAACAGTCATGGGAGCGACGCTAAGGATTGACGTATACGTGAAGGTCAAGCCCATGGGTTGACCTCGCCGGTCGCGGCAGATGTGGCTACAGCTCGAGCCTGTGCGGCCGCATCACCGTTCCAGGGAAAGCTTTCGACTCGAGGCGGGGGCCTGCGGGGCGGTTTCGCCTCGGCGGACGGTTATTACTCCGGTGAGGATCAGGGCGCCGCCGAGGAGTTGGAGCGGGCGGGGAGATTCACCGAGGAGGACCCAGGCGAAGGCCAGGGCGGCCAGGACTTCGAAGAGGGCTACGAAGGAGGCGAGGCGGGAGCCAAGGAGTCGGGTGGCGGCGATGCCGGAGACGTAGGCGAGGGCGGCGGTTATCGTGCCGAGCGCGAAGACGGGGAGCCACCAGGAGACGGTGAGGTGTTGGAAGGCAACGGAATTGGTGGTGGCGTGGAGGGGGACGATGCCGACCGCGCCTGCCGCTAGGAGAGCGAGTCCGCCGAAGAGGAGGCCTCCGGCCGCGAGTACGGTGCCGGGCAGAGTGCCGTCGCCGTGGGCGGAGAGCAGGAAGTAGGCGGCGGCGCCGATCATGGCGGCGAGGGCCCAGGCGATGCCGATGCCGCTGGCGGCCAGGCCGGAGCGCAGGTCGATGACCAGGACCAGGCCGGTCATTCCGAGCAGTGCGCCGAGCACCGTTGCCGCGCTGGGTCGTTGGCTTTGCCGCAGCCATAGCCAACCCACCACCGCGACCGGCGCGGTGTATTCGATGAGCAGTGCCACGCCGACCTGCATATGGGCGACGGCGTTGAAGTAGGCGAGTTGGGTACCGGCCACGGCGAGCAATCCGTACGCGGTGATCAAAGACGCGTTGCGGCGCAACAGATCCCAGTTACCGCGCAACTGCACCATCGCGATCGGCACCAGAACAGCGGCAGCGAGCAGCACCCGGACCGCCACCACGGATGCGGAGCTCCAGCCCGCATTCATCAAGCCGCGAGCCAGTGATCCCGATAACCCGAACGAGGACGCGGACACCACCGCGCAAAGCAGTCCGGTTCGCAGCCGCTGCGCAGTGTTGTCATGAGTCATCGAAACCATGACTAATGACGCTAAGGTCGGTGAGGTAATATGTCAACATGGCCTTTGCTCATGACACGGAGGCGGCGCTGGTTGCCGCGGTGGAGCTGGTGAACTCGGCGGAGGAGCCGGATACGTTGACCGAGATCGGCCAGCTCGACGAGTTTTTCGTCAAACACGTCTACACCGGCGTGCACTCCGGCGACGCCGCGGAGCTCGCGGCGGTGCGCGCCTTGCGTACGCCGCTACGCCGCATGCTGACCAGCGATCGCGATACGACGGTGCGACTGATCAACGAGACGCTGGCGAAGCATCGAGCCCTGCCGCAATTGGTCCGGCACGGCGATGTCGACTACCACATCCACGCGGTGCCCGCGCAGGCTCCGCTGCCCGTTCGCATCGCCGTCGAGACCGCTATGGCAATGATCGATCTGGTCCGCTCCGACGAGCTGAGTCGGCTGTCCCTCTGCGCCGACGACGACTGCCAGGGCCTGGTTCTCGACCTGTCCCGCAATAGATCACGCCGCTACTGCAGTACGGCCTGCGGAAATCGCAACGCTGTCGCCGCCTACCGCGCCAGGAAGAAGTGAATCCCGGTCAGTGGAAGCGCTCTTTTGGCGCGAAAGTCTCATACTACCTTGCTGGCACCGTGTCCAGATAGCTTCTGCCGTATCGCTGCCCGGGGTTCCGTCGAACGTAGTCGAATGGTGGTCGCCCACGGCGAATTCGACCGCCATATCACTACGCTCGGCGAGCTGCCGGAGGCAGATAGCACAGCAAGCAATCTGGATGCGGCACTAGGATGCGACTGAATATCTCGCGGCGCGATTCGCAGGTGTTCCAGCACCGAACGGATGTTGATCCGTTCAGATCCAGCCGAAACCACAGCAGCCCCCACCGCTGCCACGCCGACGCACTCCTGGACCAGCGATCACCATGCGTTCTTGGCGGCGTCGGCCGAGAAGCCACGCCACCAGCGCATGGTGATCATCCGTCCAGCATGGTGGCTCGGCAAGTCACCGCGCAACGCACTCTCGGACTGGGGTCCGAGACAATGACAATATGGGAGCAATCAGCGTGTGGCACATCTTGATTCTGCTGGTTTTACTTGCGGTGATCGTGTTGCCGATCGTGTTGATCGTGAGGTCGAGTTCGGGAAGTGGGCGCCAGGCGCCTGGGGCGATGGCTCCGGGGTGGTATCCGGACCATGCGAATCCGGGGCTGGTGCGGTGGTTCGACGGGTATCAGTGGACGAATTACACGCAGCCGCGGCAATGATGGGCGCTAGCTGTCGACGTGGACGTGGGGGCGGTCGGCGGGGTTCGGGACGGCGCGGCGGATGATTTCGCGGGTTACCGGGGCGACCTCGCCCTCGCCGACGAAGAGGAACTTCAGGAGGTTGACCAGCGGGTTGCCTTCTGTCCATTCGAAATACACGTGCGGTTCCAAGCCGGTGCGGTCGCGGATGGCGAGCAGGATGGCGGCGATGGAGTTGGGGATGGCGGTGGCTTCGACGCTGAGGATGCGGTAGCCCTCGAGGTCGAGTCCGGTGACGCGCAGGTCGGTGCTGAAGTCGGAGGCGTCGCGGACGATGACCTCGAGGAACAGGATCGGGGCATCCGCCGGGATATGGCTCTCCAGGCGTTGATCGGCTTCCTTCTCCCGGTACTCCTCGGGCCTGCGCTGGTCGATGTCGTGGGTGACGATGCGGATCATGCCCTCGGCCGCGGCCTGGTCGATCATGCGGGCGGCGGTTTCGTCGAAAGTCACCTCGATGGCACGCAATTCGAAGGAGCGCCGGGCGCGCGATACGAAAGACATGACGATGATCGTCAAGATGAACAGCGATGCCAGCTGCACGCCCTCGGGTCGTTCGAAGATATTGGTGATGGTCGTGTAGACGAAGACCGCCGAGATCGCGCCGAAGCCGATTACCTTGTTGCGCTCACCCTTCCGCGCGGCCGATAACGTCACCGCGACCGCCGCGGAGGTGATGAGCACGAGCACACCGGTCGCATACGCACCGCCCTGCGCGTCGACATCGGCGTTGAAGTACCAGGTGATACCGAACGCGATCACCGCGAACACGAGCACCAGTGGCCGCACGGCACGCGCCCACTCCGGCGCCATGCCGTACCGGGGTAGGTAGCGCGGCACCAGATTCAACAGCCCCGCCATGGCCGACGCGCCCGCGAACCAGAGGATCGCGATGGTGCTCACGTCGTACACCGTGCCGAACATATCGCCGAGGTATTCGTGCGCCAACCAGGCCAGCGCGCGACCGTTCGCGGACCCACCCGCTTCGAACTCCCGCTCCGGAATCAGCACGACCGTGATGAAGCTGGTCACGATGAGGAAGCTGCTCATAATCAGGGCGGAGGTGGTCAACAGTTTGCGCGTCCCGGCGATGCGAGCGGTCGGGTTCTCCTCGGAATCCCCTGGCGCACCCTTGATTTGCGGCATCACGGCGACACCGGTCTCGAATCCGGACAAGCCGAGCGCCAGCTTCGGGAAAACCAGCAGCGAGACGCCGATCATCGCCGCGACGTTGCCGTGCTCGGCAGTCAGCACATGCGTCCAGTCGACGACCAGATCACCCGCGGTGAGCACGTGATACAAACCGACAACGGCGACAACCACATTCAGCGAGAGGTATGCACCGACCAACGCGACCGCGATCTTGATGGCCTCGGCGAAACCCTTCAGGAAGATCGCCGCGAGCAATGCCAGCAGGACGAGTGTGATGAGCAGGTTGTGATCGTGCAGACCCGCAGGCACATAAGGGTTTTCCACGATGTGAGCGGCACCGTCGGCGGCCGAGAGCGTCATGGTGATGACGAAATCGGTTGCCGCGAAACCGAGCAGCACCAGAATGAAGATCTTGCCGGTCCACCGCGGTAGGTGTTCGGTGAACATGGCCAGCGAACCGCCGCCGTGCGGACTCTCCCGCGCCACCCGCCGATACACCGGTAGCGCACCGAACAGCGTCAGCGCGACGAGCACCAGCGTGGCCAGCGGCGACAGCACACCGGCCGCGACCGCCGCGATACCCGGCTGATAGCCGAGGGTCGAGAAGTAGTCGACACCGGTCAGGCACATCACCTGCCACCAGGACCGCTCGTGTTCGGCATCACCCGGCTTGCGCATGGGGCCCGCATGCTGCGAATACCGCTCATCGGTCGCGCCCTGTAGCAGCCAGGCCGAAAAGGGTGAGCGCGTGCGCTCGTCGGTTGTGGTCACGATATCCCTTGCGAGGTTTGTCCGGTGCCGGATTGTCGCCGACCCGGGCAAATCTACGGGAAACACCAGACGGATAACGACGCCCTGAAGCATCACCACTCAGCGAAGGAACCGTCCTTGCGGTGCCAGATCGGGTTTCGCCAGCGGTGGCCCTGTTCGGCGGCACGAGTCACCGCAGCTTCGTCGATCTGGATGCCGAGGCCGGGGGCTTGGAGCAGGTCGACATAGCCGTCGCGGTAGGCGAAGACCGTCGGGTCGGCGAGGTAGTCGAGCAAGTCCGAGCCGGTGTTGTAGTGGATGCCGAGGCTTTGCTCCTGGATGAGCAGGTTGGGGGTGGCGAAGCCGACCTGGAGGCTGGCGGCGAGGGCGATGGGGCCGAGGGGGCAGTGTGGGGCGAGGGCGATATCGCGGGCCTCGGCGAGGGCGGCGATGCGGCGGACCTCGGAGATGCCACCCGCGTGCGAGAGATCGGGTTGGACGACGGCGATGCCCTGATCGAGCACCGCATTGAAATCCCAACGCGAATAGAGACGTTCACCGGTGGCGATGGGAATGCCTGTCGCGCGGGTGATCTCGCCGATCTGGCTGCTGCACTCCGGGACGAGCGGTTCCTCGACGAAGAACGGCAGATACGGTTCGAGTAGCGGCAGCACCCGCCGCGCCATCGGAATGGACAGGCGGCCATGGAAATCGACGGCGATATCGAAATCGTCGCCGGTTGCCTCGCGCACCGCCGCGACTCGATCGACAATGCCCCGGGTGGCGCGCGGGGTATCGATCAGCTCCAGTTCGGCGGAGCCGTTCATCTTGATCGCGGTGAAGCCCTGTTCTTTTCGCTCTACCGCCGCCCGCGCGACATCGTCGGGTCGATCACCACCGATCCAGCTGTATACCCGGACACGATCGCGCACCGCACCGCCGAGCAACTGCCAAACCGGTACGCCCAGCG
Source organism: Nocardia sp. NPDC102475 (assembly GCF_055584605.1). Lineage (NCBI taxonomy): Bacteria > Bacillati > Actinomycetota > Actinomycetes > Mycobacteriales > Nocardiaceae > Nocardia > Nocardia sp. NPDC102475. Next base: position 27,757 of record NZ_JBVJLS010000002.1, read on the forward strand.
CCTTTCCGGTGATATCCCACAGCGCCTGGTCGATGCCCGCGACCGCACTCGACAGGATCGGTCCGCCCCGATAGAAGCCGCCCTTGGTGAGCACCTGCCAGTGCGCTTCGATACTCATCGGGTCCTTGCCGACGAGGTAGTCGGCCAGTTCGTCGACCGCGGCGGCGACGGTGTGGGCGCGGCCCTCGAGCACCGGTTCACCCCAGCCGGTGATGCCCTCGTCGGTCTCGATCTTCAGGAAGCACCAGCGCGGTGCGACCAGGTAGGTGGTGAGTGCGGTGATCTTCACCGGGACTCCTTTCGCACGCTCCAGCCGCCGTCGACGACCAGGTTGGCACCGGTTATGAAGGATGCGTCGTCGGAGGCGAGGAAGGCGATCGCGGCCGCGACCTCCTCGGGTGCGCCCATCCGGTCCAGGGCGGTGGCCTGGGCGGATAGCCGTCGACCTGCCTCGTCGACGTCGTCCCATACCGGGGTGAGGATCGGGCCGGGCAGTACGGCATTGACCCGCACGTGAGAGCGCCCGTACTCCACGGCCAGTTGCCGGACCAATGCGGTCAACCCGCCCTTGGCGGCGGCATAGACCGGATATCCGGCTAGGCCGAATTGGGCGTGCACGCTGGAGACCGCGACCACATTGCCGCTGCGGTTGCGCAGATCGTCGATGAAGGTGTGCAGGCCGAGGAACAGCGGGGTCAGGTTGACCGCGAGGCCGTCATCCCATGCCTGCCTCGTCAATTCGTGCGCCGGGATCGTGGCCTGCCGGGATGCGTTGCTGCACAGGAAGTCCAGTGGTCCATACAACTCGTTCACGCTGTTCCGCAGCTCGATCCAGGAGTCCTCCGATGACACATCGCACCGGACGAATTCGGCTCGATGACCGGCCGCACGGATCTTGGAGGCGACCTCGCGCCCACTCGTCTCGGCGATATCGGCGATGACGACCGCGGCACCATCGGCGGCGAGCCGATGTGCGGTGGCCGCACCGATGCCGGATGCGCCCCCGGTGACGACCGCGACCCGGTCTGCCAGACGACTCATGCTGTTCCCTTCATCGGTTGATGTCGGCGCCGGTGAGCAGGCCGAGTTCGTGCCGGAACGGCAGACCAGCCCAGTCACCGGGTACGGATACGGCGAATGCGCCGCAGGCGGCGGCCAATTGCAGGCTGTGCCTCGGGGACCCGTCGTCGAGCACACCGGCGAGGTAGCCCGCGACGAACGCATCGCCCGCACCGACCGGGTCGACGCTGCGGATTTCGACCGCAGGCTGCGGTATCAGCTCGCCGTTGTGCAGTGCGAGCGCGCCTTCGGATCCGAGTTTGATCACGACTTGCGAAGGACCCAGTGCGGCAAGCGATTCCGCCATCGCGGCGGGGGCGGCGGCTGGTACCAGGATGGCCGCTTCGTCGGTACCGGCGAAGACGATATCGGCGCGCGACACCAGCTTCGAAAGTTCCACGGCCGCATCTGATTCCGACCACAATGCGCGGCGGTAATTGATGTCGAGAGACACGATCGCCCCGGCGTCGACAGCGGCGTCGAGTGCCGTGTGGACTGCGTCCCGGGCGGATGGGCTCAGTGCCGGGGTGATGCCGGTGAGATGCAGCACCCGTGCGGCGGCGATCCGGTCGGTGTCGATATCGGCGGGCGACAGTCGAGAGCCCGCGAAACCCTTGCGGTAGTAAGTGACTCGCATGTGGGCGGCGGTTCGTCGCTCGCGCAGGATCAGACCGCTCGGCAGTTCTGGATCGATTCGGCACCGCGAGATGTCGACCTGTTCGGCGCGCAGTCGGTCGAGCACCATGGTGCCGACGGCATCGGCACCGACGCTGCCCACCCATGCGCTCTCGTGACCCAGCCTGCGGACGCCGATGGCGACCGTCGCTTCCGCACCCGCGAAATCCATCCGCATTGCCGCACCGGGAGCCAATGGACCGGGGTCAGTGGCGGCTACGACACCGAGTGCTTCGCCCAGAGTTATCAATCCGCCTGTCATGGCCGTGGCCTTCGCGCGCTCACGGCCGCAGCATGCGGATTCCGCGAATCAGGGCTGATAGCGGCGTATTTCACACGAATCGCCTCCCGCCCGTGCATCCGGGAAGGGGCAGCGCGCTCAGGTATCCGGTTCGGCCGTCACCATGGTGAGGTCGACCTCGCAGAAGACCCACTGCACGACGATTTCGCCCGATTCGTCGATCTTGATTCTGCAGAACACCGCTTGCGCCTTCCGTACGCGGAGCGTGTTCGAACTCCCACGAAACAGCCCTCATAGCAATGCCTTCCGCACCACGGATGCACGCTCACGCAGCGCATCCAAATCACCGCCGATGCACGCGTCACCGACGAGCGGCGACCCCATACCGAGCGCTCTGGCCCCGGCATCCAAATACGCTCTGGCATCAGCGAGCCCGATGCCGCCGGTCGGCACCAGCGGGATCTCGTTCAACGGACCCCGAATCGCCTTCAGATAGCCGGGACCGCCGACCGAGGCCGGAAAGACTTTCACCATGGTCGCGCCCGCCTGCCACGCACTGTGGATCTCGGTGGGCGTGAACGCGCCGCAGATCACCGGGACACCCATGCGGCGGCCCTCCGCGATCACTTCGGGGCATACCGTCGGGGTAATCAGATATGCCGCGCCCGCATCCACGGCTCGCGCGGCATCGATGGCGGTGAGCACCGTGCCCGCACCGACCGGGTGGGCCGATCCGGCGCAGTCGCGCAATGCGTCCAGTGCCCCCGGCGAGTTGAGCGTGAACTCCACCGCGGTAATGCCCGACTCGTGCAGTACTGCGGCCACCTCGGCGAACCGAGCGGCCGTCGGGGCGCGCAGGATCGCGATTACCGGCGGATCCAGGATCAGGCCGTGGTCGGTCATGGGTTGCTCACCAATCTCGCATCGGAGTAGGTATTCGTCGGAAGACCGGTCACACCCGGTCTACAGGTGAACAGCCGCCCGGCCTCGGGATCGGCGGAACCTTCGGCGGCCGTGGTAATTACGAGAACATCCAGGTCCGGGCCCGCAAAGGCGCAACTGGAGACCTGCGCCGGGCCGACATCGATCACCGCATGCGGCCGACCCGATGGATCGAATGCCCGGACCTGCCCGGCACCCCACACCGCGACCCAGACGAAACCTCGCGCGTCCACAGTCAGTCCATCGGGCAGACCGTCCGGGAATTCCGCGAAGGTGCGCCCACCACTGAAGGTGCCGGTGGCCGAGTCGTAGTCGAATGCCTCGACTCGATGCGTCGGGCTGTCCGCGTAGTACAGAGTGGCGCCGTCCGGGCTCCAGCCGAGTCCGTTGGAGATCGTCACCTGCTGCCGCACGATGCTCAGCTCGCCATCGGGATCGAGTCGATAAAGCGCTGCGGTGCCCTGGATTTCGTCTTCCGACATGGTCCCGGCGAACAGTCTCCCCCACGGGTCTGCCTTGGCATCGTTCATGCGCCGCCGAACACCGTCATCGGGCAGCGATAGCGCCGCGACCTCGGTCATTGTGCCGTCGGCGATATGCAGGAAAGTGTCGACGGCAGTCGCGATCAGCCCGCCAGATGCGCACGGCACCACCGCGCTGACCCGCTTCCCCACCGCCACTGTGGACCGCTGTACGAGGTCGCCGTCGCGCAGTGTCGCGCGATGGATACGGCCCGCCGGAATGTCCACCCACAGCACCTCACCGGTGCGGTCATCCCAGACCGGTCCCTCGCACAACCTCCCCGGCCTCGGCGAGCAGCGGTCGGCTTTCAGTTCGATCATCATTCGCTCCTGACGGGTGCTAGGTCGGCAATCCGACCGCACGTTCCCCGCTGCGTCGCTGCTGAATAACAACCGCCGCCACCAGCAACGAGCCCTGAGCGACGTTCTGCCAGAACGTATTCACACCAACAACATTCAGCCCGTTGTCCAGCGCACCGAGCAGCACGACGGCCAGCAGCGTGCCCCCGATCGTGCCCTTGCCGCCCTTCAGCGCACACCCGCCCAATGCCGCCGCGGTAATCGCCTTCAGCTCGAGTCCCTCACTACCGGAGACCGGCTGCCCTGAGCCGGTCCGCGCGGTCAGGATGATTCCGGCGATCGCCGCCACCGCACCCGCGAGCACGAACACCGCGATCAGGTACTTGTTGATATTGATGCCGGAAAGCCTTGCGGCCGTGTCATTGCCGCCGATGGCATAGATATTGCGGCCGATATCGGTGTACTTCAGCAGCACATGCATACCGATCGCGACCACCGCGAGAATCACCACCGGCACCGGCAGACCCAGGATCTTGCCGCGAGCGATGAAGATGAACACGTCGTCGCCGAGCACGAAACCCTGTGCCTTACCGCCGGATATCAACTGCGCGACGCCCTTGAACGCGGCCAGGGTGGCCAGTGTCGCGATCACCGGATTGACGCGCCCGTAGACGATGATCAGCCCGTTGATCGCCCCGAGCACCAGCCCGACACCGATCGCGGCCAGAATGCCCAACCACGCATTGCCAGAGGTCGCGGTAAATGCCATCGCGCTGATCACCGAGGCGACTCCGGCCTGCGAGCCGACCGAAATATCGAGCGCACCACAGATGATCACGACCGTCTGGACCACGGCGAGCAGACCGAAAACCGTTACCGCTTCACCGATTCCGGCCAGATTCGCCGGATCCAGATAACCGTCGTTGAGCCAGGCGAAGATCGCGACGATCACCACCAGTGCGCCGATGAGGCTGAGGTTGCCGGTGCCGATCGCCTGCACCAGACGACGGGCGGCTGCGCCGGGAGCCGGCACCGAGGGCGCTGCGGTCTCCACCGGAATCGAAAGTTGTTGGTCTGTCATGGGTTTCCTCGCGATGTATGCGACAGGTCGGCGGCCATGGCCAGCGCGAGAATCGCCTCCTCGCTGGCCTCTTCGCGGTCCAGTTCGCCGGTGACCCGGCCGTGCTGCATGACCACGATCCGGTCGGCCAGACCGAGCACTTCGGGTAGCTCCGAGGAGATCACCAGCACCGCGACACCGGATTCGGCCAGTTCCTCGATGACGTGGTAGATCTCGATTTTGGCGCCGACATCGACGCCGCGAGTGGGCTCATCCAGGATGAGCACCTTGGGTTTGCGGGCGAGCCAGCGCGCCAGCACCACCTTCTGCTGATTGCCGCCGGAGAGCTTGCGCACTTCCTGCTCGATGGAAGGTGTTCGCACTCTGAGTGATTCGACATACTGACGCGCGAGCCGCCGCTCTTCGCCGCCCCGGACGAATCGAAACCGCCGTAAGCGGTCGAGCATCGCGAGCGAAATATTGTCGCGCACACCGCGATGCAGCAGCAGGGCTTGCGCCTTGCGCTCCTCCGGCGCGTACCCCATCCCGGCCCGCACCGCGTCCCGCGGTTGCCGCAGACGCAGTTTCTTACCGTCCACCCGCACCTCGCCGGAGCGGATCGGCAGATCACCGGCCAGCGCACCGGCCAGTTCCGAGCGACCCGCGCCGACCAGCCCGGCCAGCGCGACCACCTCACCGGCGCGCACCTGCAGACTCACCTCCGTTACGTCGTCGGTGGTCACCGCATCCGCGTCGAGCACCACCCGGCCCGGCGTATTGTGCTTGCGCGCGAACAACGTCGACAGATCCCGGCCGACCATCATCCGCACGATCTCGCGGTCGGTGGTGTCGGCGGTCGCGCGCTCACCGACGAGCGCGCCATCGCGCAGCACCGCGACCCGATCGGCCAGCCGGAAGATCTCCCGCATCCGATGCGACACATAGATCACCGCGAGGCCCTGCTCACGCAATCGACCGATGAGCGCGAACAGCGATTCGGTCTCATGGTCCGACAGCGACGAGGTCGGCTCGTCGAAGGCGATCACCTTGGCATCGGTGGTCAACGCGCGCATGATCTCCACCAATTGCCGTTGCGCCGCAGTGAGTTTCGATCCGATGGTGTCCGGGTCGAGGTCACGGTCGAAGCCGAGTCGGGTGAGATCGGCGCGCATCCGTTCGCGCAGGGCGGCCCGATCGAGCAGTCGGCCCGAGCGCCGCGGCAGCGATCCGAGATAGACGTTCTCGGCGACGGAAACGTGCGGCACGATCTCCGGCTCCTGGCCGATCACCCGGATTCCGGCCGACCGCGCGTCGGCGGGGGTGGCCAGCTCGAGTCGTACGCCATCCAGCTCGAGCCGGCCACCGTCCGGGCGGTGATCGCCACCGAGGATGCGGATCAGGGTGGATTTACCCGCCCCGTTCTCGCCCATCAGGGCCGTCACCGCACCAGCGGGAAAATCCAGGCTCACTTCGCGCAGGGCCGGCACCCCGGCGAAGCTCTTGCTCAGCCCGGATACCCGCAGTCCGGTCAGCTGCATGTGACGCCCGCCTGCTGCCAGTTGGTCGAGTCGACCATCTTGGTCGGCGCATAGGCTTCGGGCGGCATCTGCTTGCCGTTCTTCAGGTAGTCGTAGATCGTCTGAACCGACAGTGCGCCAACGTCTTTGCCGTTGATGAACAGTGCCGCCTTGAAGCCGGTCGGCTTGCCGCCGCGCCATTCCTTGCAGGCCAGGTAGGCGCCGAGTCCGACGCCGAGCACATTGTCGGCGGAGTATCCGGCGTTCTGGATCGCCGCGACGCCGCCGCTGACGTTCTCGTCGTTGCAGCCCATGACAATCCAGTTCTTCACCGACCGATTGCCCGACACCGTCGCCGAGATCTTGTTCTGCGCGTCCGACGGAGTGTTGTCGGTGCCGACCTCGATCACCTTGACGTCCACACCGGCGGCATCCTTGAAGGCCTTCTGGTTGGCCTTGACCCGGTCGGTGCACACGGTCACGTCCTGTTTCCAGGCGTCGATGATCGCGGTCTCCTCCGGCTTCCATCCGGCCTTCTTGAAGTCCTGACCGGCGCGGGTGCCGACCTCGGTGCCCATTTGAGTGCCGCTGAAGCCGACCCGTGGCACCAGATTGTCCTTCGCGCAGGACGTCGGATCCGGCCCGTTCGTACAGACCTGGTCATCGGAGGTCAGCAGCGCGACACCACCGGCCTTCGCGAGCTGGGCGACCTGCGGGCCGACCGAAGGATCGGGTACCACGACGATCACGCCGCTGGCCTTCTGGTTCACCGCGTTCTGCACCTCGGTGACCGCCTTGTTCGCGTCATTGCCGAGGTTCACCACCTTCAGATCGATGCCCAGTTCCTTGGCCTTGGCCTTGGCGCCTTCGGCCTCGCCGATGAAGTACTCCTGATCACCCTGCTTCTGGGCGTAGACCAGGCTGATCGCCCCGGTGGTGTGCTGCGGTCCGGTCGCCTGCGAATCGTCTTTGCCCGATGAACAGGCCGACGCGGCCAGTGCGAGCGATACCCCGCAGAAAACGGCGCTGGTCCAACGGCTTCGGCGGGTCCAGGACATGGGGTGCTCCTCTGATGCTGCGCCGGGCACTCGGCGTCTTGTAGTGACCTGGGTTACAGTAGGACTTCGGCTAACCGTTGTAAATAGTGTTGTCAGAACTGCTCGGGTAGCGTCTGCGAATATCAATCGGAAGGAGATGGCCCGACCGTGTACCAGCTGACCGCGCGCGACATCCGACGCCGGAATCGGTTCTATGTACTGCAGGCGGTCTATGCCGCCGAGGGCCACACCAGCCGTCAGGAGATCGCCCGCGCCACCGGGCTCTCGTTCGCGACGGTGGGCAACTTGCTCGCCGAACTACTCGATGTGGGGGTGCTCGCCGAACTCGGCTACGACGCACCCGGCATCGGGCGGCCGCGCGCACAGCTGGCGATCAATCCCGCGCGCGGCACCCTGGTCGGGGTCGATATCGCCGAAACCAGCATTCATTTCGACCTTTTCGACCTGGCGATGACGGTGCTGCGGTCGGTGGAGATTCCGGTCGACCCGGCGGCCACCCGGCCCGAGGATGTCACCGAGCTGATCGTTCGCGGCATCGGCGAGCTGACCGCCGACGACGCGGAGCGGGTACTCGGCGTCGGATTGAGCGTGCCGGGACTGGTGGAACCCGAGGGCGGTGTTTCGGTGTTCTCGCCGTACTGGGACTGGCACGACGTGTCGTTGAAATCGCTGCTGCAACCGCGGGTGCCGCATCCGCTGTATCTCGACAATCCGCTGAAAGCCAGTACGGCAGCGCATCTTTGGTTCGGCGCGGGCCGGGATGTGGACGATCTGATCGTGGTCACGCTACGCGCCGGAGTGGGCATCGGCGTCGTCATCGATGGCGCGCTCTATCGCGGCGTGACCAACAGTGCGGGCGAATGGGGCCACACCAACCTCGTCATCGACGGACGCGAATGCCGCTGCGGACGTCACGGCTGCGTCGAGGCATATGTGAGCGCGCGCGGCATCGTGCAGACCCTGCGCGAAATCGCACCGGCCAGCCCGCTACTCGCCGCCGACGATGCCGCCACCGTCGGGGCCATAGGCGCCAGCGACGACCCCATCGCGAACGAGGTCATCGAAAAGACCGGCAATTACCTGGGTGTCGCCGTCGCGAACCTGGTGAACCTCTTCAACCCCCGCACCATGGTCTTCGGCGACCTCGTCGCGAACGTCCTCGGCGACCGCCTCCTCGACGCAACCCGCCGCGTAGCCGCCCACCACGCCATGTCCGACCCCTTCACCGCAGTAACCCTGCAGCTGTGCACCCTCCCCCACAACCCCGTCAGCCTCGGCGCCGCCACCTTCGCCCTCGAAGGCTTCCTCGCCGACCGCGAAACCTTCGGCTCCATAGCCGCCCGCCGCGCCATCCGCTCCACTACCTAGCTCGTTGGCACGAGTTCGCGGCGATCCGGGTCGAGCGCCGCGAAGCGGCCCGCCGCCGTCGAGGCAAGGTGACTATGGCGTAATGCCGTCGAATTGCATGACCCAGTAAGGGTTGTTCGTGGTGGTGTTCCATTGCGAGACATACAGGGTCACGTCGGTAGGCGAGGCGGAGCGGGGGTGGATGTAGCCGCCGTAGAGCTGAGGGAAGGAGCGGACCCAGAACTGCCACCACGGAACGGAACCCTGGATCTGTGGTCTCGGGGCGGTCCACACCCGGTCGATTGCCGGTGCCGTGCGGGTGGAGATGCAGTAACCGCCGACGTCGAAGTAGGACATGACCCACGTTCCGGCAATGTTTTTCACACTCAACTCCCCGATGGGCCCCGCCCCCGCGAACAACGGGGTGGGTGTCGGGTTGCCCCACTGCCAGGTCGAGCCGTTGTAGCCCCAATACTCGTAGTCGGCGCGGGCGGCGATCTGCCGCCACGGCACGCGCATCAGGATCGGTCCGTTCCGATTGTGGATGCGGCCCCATTCCTTGGATACGACATACAGGTAGCCGTCGCCGTTGTTGTTCCCGATGCCGGCGAAGGACTGCATCATGAACGGGCTCCAGCCGGCGTAGCCGTCGCTGCCGTCGTTGGGCCACACGGTCGCGTAATCCGTCCACGTGACGGCGTCGTCGTCGGAGTACGCGAGCCCGCAGAACAGCGCCCCGTACCGGTCGTTGGACGCCTTCCAGTCGTGAACGCTGGTGTAGGTCAACCATGTTCGCCCGTTCGGGTCGACGAAGGCGTCATTGGGAATCCGGGTGACCTCGAACCCGTAGCCGTTGTCGGCGTCGTGGGTGTAGGTGAGGGCCTGTGTTGCCTGCGCCCCGCCGGGGGTCGCGGTGAAGGTGGTGGTGGCATCCGGAAGGTTGGAGCTGAACAGCAGGATCGGCGAGCCCAGCCAGGTGCCGGAGCCTTGGCTGTCACCTGTGAAAGTGTCGCCGAAGACGAATCCGGACCGGCCCGGCTGGAAATGGCTCCGGTCATATGGGATCCCGAGGTCGGCGCCGCCCACCCCGAACTGCTTCGCCGTACTCCCGGCGTACCCGGTGATCGCGGTGCCCCAATGGTTCGACATAGGTTCTCGATTCGGGCTCAGACGGCAGCGGCGAGGACGAATCGGGTCCACGCCGCGGCTCGGTTGGCGTTCTCGGTCCAGACCTGCCGGGTGGTGAGGTCGATGGCGTAGACACAGCCCTCGCGGGCCCCGCCGTTGAAGGTGGCGAACCATGCGGTCGGTCCGGCTTGCGGTGTGCCGCAGGCTGGTACGACGTCGAATGGCCCTTCCGGGAACGTGATCTCGGCGACGGTGGCAGCGGTGAGGGCAGCCAGGGTGCCGCCCGCAGCGGCGGCGGTCGCCGCCGCCTGTACCTCTGGCACGCAATCGGTGATCACGAAAAAGCGGCCGTTCGTGCTGGCGATTGTCGGCATGCGAATACTCCCTCGGAGGGACTATCGGATGGGTGGCTGGAAGCCGTCGATATCGAGCTTCTGTCCGATTGCCGCGATCGCGTCGACGAGGGACCAGCCGCCGAGTTGCGGCCAGCCGCTGCCTTGTACACCCCGCATCTGAATCCACTCGTCGCGGATGCGGCCGTCGAGGTCACGCGGCAGCGGGACCTGGGTCGGCCCCGGCGGCGGCTCGAACCCGGGAAGCCCGAGAGTCTGCCCCACGGTGGCGACACCGTCGACGAGGGTGTGACCGGCCAACTGCGGCCAGCCGTTGCCGCCGATACCCATGAATTGAATCCACATATCGGTCACCGGATCCGGCGCGACGACTCCGACACCGACCTGATTGGCGAAGTCCTCCGGCGAGAATCCGTCGGCGGAGTTCATATCGCAGTTCCCGAACGGCGAGGCGCCCTCGGGCAGGCCACCGCCATATCCCTGGCCGTCGGTGTACTGATGTGCGATCTGACCGGGCAGATCGGGGTTGCTGCCGTAGCCGGCGCCGATCATATTGAGCCCATCCGGGCGTACCGGCCACATGCTGTCGAAATCGGGCCGGTTCGCATAGCCGATGACCCGGCGGGTGGAGCCCAGCCAGTCGGCCAGCCGCCAATAGGCGCGGTTGATACCGTCGGACTGGTCCCCGCCGGGATTGCCGCCCGATTCCACATCGATCATGGAGATCATCTTCGGATGCGGACCGCCCGCCTGGCCGACCATGCTCCGGTGGGTGTCCACCGTGTCGAGCCAGTTCGGCCGCCAATAGAAATAGACGATGAAGCAGGCTATTCGCCCGGCGTCCGCGGCTCGAGCAGCCCAGGCATAGTTCGTGTAGAAGTTGTGGTCCCGGTAGGTCCCGTCGTTGGAACGGCACGAAAAGATCTGATACGGATAGGAATCATCGACCGGAACTTGGAACTCGGACACATCGGCGAAAAGGGAATCAACCATAATCCCCTCCAAGAGGTCGACCGGCCCTCGAACGGACCGGATCTGGGTGGTTGCTACCAATTCTCCAGGGCCGCAGCCGGTCACGTCATCGATAACGTACTTCTCGTGACCACGTCGTAATCGGTGCCGCCGCAACAAAACCCGTCGCCGCTCGAGCTACCCGCCACCAGCGCCCGCCACGACGGCGCGGACCCTCAGCTGCGTCGTAGTCAACTGCCCGTTACCGCACGCTGTCGCAGCGCGCTCGAGATACGCCGATGCGGTGTTGTCGGGCGGGTAGATCCGCAGCCCCGGCACCGCCACCGGCTGACATTGCTCGAGTGGAATGTTGTGCACGTTGACCGCGAATACCAGCGCCGACGCCTGGCCGCCGGGAACCAACTGGACCGGACCGGGCGAGGTGCCCTCGCGCGCGGCGGGCGCACCGACGGGTGCGCTATCGGGACCGGTGGTATAGGAGACACCCGGGAAACCTTCGAGTACACACGGACCGGACCCGTTGTTGGTGAACACGATCGGAAAGGCGACAGTTCCGGCAGCCGCGGTTTCCGGTCCGAGACCAGTCGCCAGATCGGATGTTCGACATTGCGGTGCAACGGCATTCGAATCGCGCGCTGGCACCGGGGCGGCCAACGATCCCGAAACCACATCCAGCGCCGGGCCCGCGCTGTTGCTCGCCGGATCCGGCGCCGCGGGTTCGGAACCGCAACCGCTGAGGGTCGCGACCGTAGCCGCGGTGAGCAGCCACCACGCCATCCGCCATCTCCTCACAACAACTCACGGTACTCCGCGTGCGGGCCGATGTGCAGCGGAAATGCAATCACCACAACCGGATACGCCACGAACGAAGACCCCGCCCGGGGTGAGGAACCGGGCGGGGTCGGGTGTCCCCCAACGAACGCCGTTGGGTTCTTCTTCGCTATCTACTTCGCCGGCGGAAACGGCGGCTGGTTGATAGTGGAGAAGTACTGGATGGCAGCGCCGATGGCCACCGGGGCGGTGATCAGGATCTGGCCCGCGAGGGTGCCGAGGGCGCCGATCGCGACGATGCCGCCGAGGCAGCCGACGGCTGCGGCCGGGATGAAGGCGCCGAAGAGGCCGATGATGGCGGCCGAGGCGACGGTCGCACCGGCGATACCGCCCAGGACGCAACCGATGGCGCCGCCGCTGATGCCACCGACCAGGGTGCCGAGGGTGGCGCCCATGGTGATGGTGCTGGTCATGCGGGACCAGGCGGCCTGCTCACGGTCGTAGTCGGTCTTCCACGGCGCCTTGTCCTCGAACGGCAGCGCGACCGGCTTGTAGGCCGCGTGCGCGATGTCGAACTGCGGGGTGAGGGTGGCCGAGTGGTCGGCGATATCGGCCACGATCGGGAATTCGAAGTCGTCGACGCGGAACTTCAGCGGCATACCGGTGAGCACGGTGCCGTTGCTCGCCTTGATCTTGAAGACGTTGTCCTCGATGACCATGGAGCCGCCATCGGTCTTGACAATGGACTGGGTGTCGGTGGCGTAGGCCGTGAATCCGACCGCTTCGTCACTGTCGGGCTGGGCGCCGGCGGTACCGGCGGCGATGCCGACTGCGGCGACCAATCCGGCGGCCACCGCAACGATTTTCCTCATCCTTACTTCTTTCCTCTCGATTTTCGGGGAGGTCGGGCGCGCGAGCGCGCCGCATGCCGGTCGCCGATAGCGCCGACAGCTCAGGGTTCGCCGGTCACAGGTCGAGGACGAGCACGTCCGATCTGGCCCGCGAAACGCACAGCATCATGGTGTTGCCGCAGGCCTGCTCCTCGGCGGTGAGCACCGAGTCGCGGTGGTCGATTTCGCCTGCGAGCACGGCGGTTTCGCAACTGCCGCAGGTGCCTTCGCGGCAGGAGGTGATGATGCCGATACCGGCGGCGGCGAGCACATCGGCAATGGACTCGTCCGCGCCGATGTGGACAGTTGTTCCACTGCTTGCCAATTGGACCTCGAACGAGCCCCGCGGCGCGGTAACCGTTCGCGGCACGAAGCGTTCTACGAAAACAGCCGAATCATGTAGAGCCCCTTCGGCTTCCACGACTGCGAGCAGTGGTTCGGGCCCGCAGCAGTAGATCGCGGAATCCGGGTGTTCGGCGACGATGTCGGCGATGGGCAGCAGTCCGTGCTCGTCCTGCGGCAGCAGTCGTGCGTGCGGGTGGCGAACGATCTCCTCGGCGAAGGCCATATGCGCCAGGGTCCGTCCGCCGTAGTACAGCTCCCACTCAGCGCCGGCGGCCTGCGCGGCGGCCACCATCGGCAGGATCGGCGTGATTCCGATACCACCCGCGATGAACACGTAACTTGCCCGCTCGACGAGCTCGAAATTATTGCGGGGAGCCGAAATACGCAGCTCCGAGTCCACCAGCGCCGTCCGGGACAGATACTCGGACCCACCGCGCCCGTCGGGCTCGCGCAATATCGCGATCCGCCAGTGCAGCCGATCCGCCGGATCACCGCAGAGCGAGTACTGCCGCACCCCGGCGGCGTCGACGGCCACGTCGATATGTGCGCCCGGCTCCCACGACGGCAGTTGACCGCCCGCAACCGGGGTCAGCTCGAGTGAGAACACACCCTCGGCCTCGTCACGGCGGGCCGACACCCGTACCGGAATGTCCGTCATCTGGTCCCCTCGGCTATCTCGTCTTCGCGACTACCGTCGCCGAGAGACCGCCGATCCGCACCGGACGAATGCGCAGTCGATTCGCACAATCGACGTTGACTATCGACCCGACTCAGACGCCGCCCGCCCACCGAAACTGACGCCATGACCACTGTGGCGCATTTGGTGGACAAGACCACCCAGTTCATACGTGACCAGGTAATTCCGGTGGAACGCGAGGTCGTTGTCGACGGGCGCGTAATGGACGACGCGCTGCGGCTCGAATTACAGAAGAAGGCGAAAGAGGCGGGCGTATTCGGCCCGCTGTCCGCCCCGGAGTACGGCGGACTCGGCCTGGACACCCGGGCCCAGGCGCGGGTGCTGGAAGCGGCGGGAGCCAGTCTGCTCGGACCGATCGCGGTGAACGCCTGGGCGCCCGACGACGGAAACATCCACCTGCTCGCCCACGTCGCCAATGCCGAGCAGCAGCAGCGCTATCTGGCGCCGCTGGCCGCCGGCGAGGTGCGTTCGGCCATCGCGATGACCGAACCAGCACCGGGCGCGGGATCCGATCCCGGCATGCTGCAGACCGTCGCCGAGGAGACCGACGACGGCTGGATCATCAACGGCGCCAAGCATTTCACCACCGGCGCCCAGGGTGCGGCGTTCACCATCTGTGTCGCGCAGACCGGTGACGGACCCACCATGTTCCTGGTGGACCAGGACAATCCGGGCCTGAAGGTCGGTCGCCGGATGCCGACGCTCGACCATTCCAGCGCGCCGGGCGGCCACTGCGAGATCGCCTTCGTCGACTGCGCGGTACCGGATTCCGCCGTGCTGGGCGCGGTCGGTCAGGGACTAGTACTGGCTCAGGTCCGGCTCGCGCCCTCGCGTCTGGTGTTCTGCATGAATTGGCTCGGGCTGGCTGTGCGTGCGCACCACCTCGCCATCGAACACATCAGCACCCGAAAGGCTTTCGGTGTGCCGATCGCCGATCACGGTCTGGCACAGGGTCTCGTCGCCGATAGCGAGATCGATATCGCCGCGGCCCGTGGCGTGATCCGCACGGCGGCCGAGACCATCGACGAGCAGGGGCCGACATCCGCACAGGCGCGCCACGATGCATCGATCGCGAAAACCTTTGTCTCCGAGGCAGTCTGGCGAGTGCTCGACCGGGCGGTGCAGCTGCACGGCGGACTCGGTGTCAGCGAGGACTATCTGGTCGCCCGGTTCCTGGTGGAGGCCAGGGCCTTCCGCATCTATGAGGGGCCATCCGAGGTGCTGCGCTGGTCCATCGCCCGTCGCGCACTGCGCAATCGCTGAAGGAGACAACAATGACAACGCGTGAAATCGTCGGATTCGCCGCCGCGTATCCCGAACTCGATTGCGATGCGGTCGATTACGAATATCTGCGGGCGGTATCGCAGGATATGGTGCCGTTCGGACGACACGTCGGCACTCTGATCACCGAGATCTCGCCGGAACGCGCGGTCGTGGAAATTCCCGCCGTCGATACCGTGCGCAACCACATGGGCACCGTGCACGCCGGTGCGTTGTTCACCGCCGCCGATATCGGTGGCGCGGCGGCCTTCGTCGGCGCGGCTGCCACTCGCCTGAACACCGTCGAGCGACTGGTGCTGCGCGCGGGCACAGCGTCCTATCGCAAACCGGCGGTCGGGCGGATCCGCGCCATCGCCACCGTCGACCAGCGGGAACTCGCCGAGGTACTGGCCGCCACCGCCTCGAACCGGTTCGAATTGTCCGGCAAGGCGCTGCTGCTCGACGACGCCGATGTTGTCGTCGCGAAATTCACCTTCGACTACGTCTGCGATATCGCGATCATGGAGGCCGACCAGTGACCAGCACGGCACCCCAGAAAAGTTCGGGATTCCAAGCCTTGGAGTCGACCACGGTATCGACCGCCGATGGCGTCGAGTTCACCGTCCGCTTCCTGCCCGCCAAGAAGGCCGATGCGCCGGTAGTGCTGATCCTGCCCGCCATGGCGATGAAGGCGAAGAACTATCTGGCCCTCGCCAAAGAGCTGAACGCCCAGGGGCTTTCGGTCGCCACCTGCGATCTGCGCGCGCACGGTGAGGCGAAGCCGGAATTCGGGCTGCACAGCGATTTCGGCTATCGCGAGATGTTGGAAATCGATCTGCCCGCGATAGTTTCCGCGGTGCGCACACGCTTTCCAGAGGCACCGATCCACCTGTTCGGGCACAGCCTCGGCGGCCAGCTCGCGCTGCTGTTCGCCGCCGCCGAACCCGATCGGGTCGCCGGAGTGACCGTCATCGGGACCGGCACCGTGTTCTGGTGGGCGTTCGGACCGCGCCGCTGGTTCGAGGCACTGAGCCAGATCCAGTGGATCGGCTTGGTATCGCGCTGGAAGGGGCACTGGCCCGGCGGCGTGCTGATCCCCGCACCGATGCCCGGCCGCGTGATGCGGGACTGGTCGATGCACTCGCTGACCAGCTACTACCGACCCAAAGGTACAGCGCGGCAATACAACACGCTGCTGCGCGAGATGACACTGCCGGTGCTGGTCATCTCGCTGTCCGAGGATGTGCTCGGCCCGAAGTCCAATGTCGACTTCCTGGTCTCCCGGATGCCGAACGCCCGGGTCACCCAGTGGCACATCGACGAGAATGCGCCGGTCGACCACCGTGACCACTTCCAGTGGGTCAAGGATGCACCGGCGATCGCGGCCCGGGTGGCGACCTGGGTCGTCGCGGGCGAGCTGCCGGTCTAGGAGATCTGGTGGCACGACTGCGCATCGAGCAGGTATCCAAGCACTTCGGCACCACCTATGCGGTGCGGGAGGTGAGCCTGGATATCGCCGACGGTGAGTTCATGGTGTTGCTCGGACCGAGCGGCTGCGGCAAATCCACCCTGCTGCGGATGATCGCGGGTCTGGAGGACCCGACCGGCGGCCGGATCCTATTGGACGACACCGATATCACCCATCGGGCACCGCAGCAGCGCGACCTGGCAATGGTGTTCCAGAGTTACGCGCTGTATCCGCATCTGACGGTGGCGAATAACATCGGCTTTCCATTGCGGGCGCGGCGCACACCGCGCGCGAAAATCGCGGCCCGGGTCGCGGAGGTGGCGGCAGCGCTCGGGTTGGACGAGTTGTTGCGCCGCAAGCCCGCCGCCTTGTCCGGTGGGCAGCGACAACGAGTTGCCTTGGCCCGCGCCATGGTTCGCGATCCCGGCGCGTTCCTGATGGACGAACCGTTGTCCAATCTGGATGCGAAATTGCGCAGCGCCACCCGGGCCGAACTGATTTCGCTGCATCGCGGGTTGGGAGCGACGTTCCTCTACGTCACCCACGACCAGGTCGAGGCAATGACCATGGCGGACCGGATCGCACTGCTCAATGACGGTCAGGTGGAGCAGGTCGGCACGCCGACCGAACTCTACGACCGGCCCCGCTCGACCTTCGTCGCCGGATTCCTCGGTGCGCCGCCGATGAATCTGTTCCCCGCGACCGTGACCCAGCGCGACGGCCGCCTGTTCCTGGTGGCCGATGGCATCGACACCGAATTGGCCATAACCGCAGTGGATTTCGATGCCGACATCGAGGTCGTCGCCGGAATCCGCCCCGAACAACTGCGCATCGACTCGACTGACCCCGCCATCCGCGGCCACGTGACGATGGTCGAGAACCTGGGCAGTGAGGAACTGATCCACTTCAGCACCGGCGAGCAGACGCTGTGCGCCCGCGCACCGCGCCCGGCCGGCGTGCGCGCCGACGAACCGATCGGGCTGCGCGTCGATCCCGCACACCTGCACCTGTTCCACCCCGAATCCGGACTGCGCCTGACTTGGCAAGAGCCGCACCAGGATTCGGTTACCGATAGCGCCGTAGTCGCCGTCGCCTGATTCGTAACAACCACCCTTCATCGATGAGGAGAACCACCGTGAAACGCACCGTGCCCGTACTGGGCCTGGTGTTCGCAACCACCGTCGCGCTCAGCGCCTGCGGCGGCCTCGGGAGCACCACCACCGACTCGAATGCCGACACCGCCCAGATCCCGGAACTGAAGCCGGATCAGCAGGTGTCCATCGTGTTCGAGTCCTACAACTACGGACTCGCCGGCGCGTGGACCGACACCTTCAACGCGCTGATCGCCGATTTCGGCAAGAAGTACCCGAATATCAAGGTGACCGCGCAGAAGCCGCAGGGCAATAGCCCGAACCCGGCCACCGACACCATCTCCAGCATTCAGAACCAGATGGTCGCGGGCACCCCGCCGGATGTCGCGCAGCTCGGCTTCAGCGATCTGGACTACACCATCCACCAGCTCGGCGCCAAGCCGCTGGACACGCTGGTTTCCAAGCAGGAAGTGCAGCACAACTTCGACGGCGCCAAATACCCGTACGCCCCGAAGGCCCGCACGCTCGCGGACTGGGATGGCCACACCTACGGTGTTCCGTTCGTATTCTCCACGCCCGTCCTGTATTTCAACGCCGCGCTGTTCAACGAGGCCGGACTCGATCCGGCCAAGCCGCCGGCCACCTGGCAGCAGGTCTCCGATGCGGCCGCCGCGATTTCTGGCAAGACCGGTAAGGGCGGTGTGTACATCGACTGCCTGACCAAGACCGCCAAGGACTGGTGCTTCCAGTCGATGGTGCGCTCCAACGGCGGCCGGGTCATCTCCGAGGACCGCAAGACGCTATCGTTCGCGGACGCGCCCGCGGTCGAGGTCACCCAGATGAGCAAGCAGCTGGTCGATTCGGGCAGTATGCCGAAGTTCAACCAGAAGCAGGGTTATGAGGCGTTCGCCCGCGGTGAGATCGGCATGATCCTGGAGACCAGTGCGATCCAGGGCACCTTCGTCACCGGCGCCAAGGACAAGTGGGATCTGCGCGCGGCACCCATGCCGAGCTTCGGCAGCAAGCCGACCGTGCCGACGAATTCCGGTGCGTCGCTGCACATTCTGTCCAACGACCCGGCCAAGCAGCGGGCGTCGTGGGAGCTCATCAAGTTCCTCACCAGTGAGGAGGCGTACACGAAGATCTCGCAGGGCATCGGGTATCTGCCGCTGCGTACCGGTTTGATGGACGATCCGAACGGGCTGAAGACCTGGTCGGAGCAGAATCCCCTGCTGAAGCCGAATGTCGCGCAGCTGGCGAATATGGAGCCGTGGATCTCCATGCCGGGCACCAACTATCTGCAGGTCCGTGACGGCATGATGGACGCGGTCGAGTCGATCGTGTTCCAGGGCAAGGATCCCCAGCCCACCTTGACCACCGCCCGGGATCAGGGCGCCAAACTCCTGCCCGCGTCATGAGCACGGTGACCGTCGTTCAGCTGACCGATACCCACATCCGGGCCACCGGGGAACGGGTACACGGCATGATCGACACCTACGCCAACCTCACCCACGCGCTACAGCAGCTGCGTGCCTCGCAGCAGCGCATCGACGCGCTGGTGTTATCGGGGGATCTCACCGATAACGGGTCGCCGGAGGCATATCGGCGGCTGCGCGATGCGGTGGAGCCGGTAGCCGCCGAACTCGGCGCGCAGACGGTGTACACGATGGGCAATCACGACGAGCGCACGGCGTTCGGCATCGAGTTGCTCGGCCTAAATTCGGTCGACCCGGACGCCACCCATGACCAGGTGTTCGACATCGCCGGACTCCGGATCATCGCACTGGACAGCAGCACACCGCGCAGGCACGACGGGCGGCTCGAGCCCGAACAGCTGGATTGGCTGACCGATCAGCTGCGCGAACCCGCACCGCACGGCACACTGCTGGTGCTGCACCATCCGCCGATTCCGTCGCCGGTGGCCGCGACCGAATATCTGCGGCTCGAGCAGCCGGAGTTACTCGAGGAAGTGCTTGCGGGATCGGATGTGCGACTGATCATCTGCGGGCACAACCACCTGACCGGCGCGGCCGCGCTCGGCGGTATTCCGGTGTGGATCGGGCCCGCGCTGGCATACCGAATCGACACGATCGCACCGCTCGGGCGGCACCGGGGCCTGAACGGATTCGGTTACAGCCGGATCGATCTGCTCGGTACGACACTGGTGGCCACCGCGATCGAGGCGACACCCGCCGAAACCGTCTACGACCGGGCCGAATCGGATGTGCTCGAGCAGTTGGCCGCACTGGCCGCCGAGGCGAGGTAGATGTTCGTCGTCGAAATACCCACTGCGGCACCGGATATCGCGCCGGTGCCGCAGACCCGCCGCCTCGCCCGGTTCCGCCGGGCGGGGCGGTTCGTGGTGCCCTACCTTTATCTCGCACCCGCGCTGTTCCTGCTCGTCGTGTGGATCTATCGGCCGCTGGTGCAGGCATTCGAATTGTCCACCTACTCGTGGAATCTCCTGCCGACCTCGCCGATGAAGCCCGTCGGTACGGGCAATTACGAGCGGCTGGTGGAACTTCCGGCGTTCTGGGATTCGGTCGGGCGCACGGGGGTGCTGATTCTGGGCATGCTTCCGTTCACCGTTGTGCTGCCGGTGTTGATTGCGTTGGCCAGCAGGCGGGTGCAGGGCCGGACCATCTATCACGCCTTCATATTCGTGCCATTCCTGGTGGCTCCTGTTGCGGCAGCGGCGGTTTGGCGGTGGCTGTTGCATCCCGGCAGTGGCTTCGTCGACCAGGTGCTCGGCTCGAATCGCAACTGGGTATACGACGCGGGAACCGCGCACGCCGTCATCATCGGAATCACCGGCTGGCAGCTGCTCGGTTTCGCGGTGCTGGTGGTATGGGCCGGATTGGCCGGTATCAGCGGCGATTATGACGAAGCCGCCCAGGTGGACGGCGCTAGTTCGGGACAGATCCGGCGCTGGATAACCCTGCCGCTGCTCTCCCCCACGCTGCTGTTCCTGGTGCTGACCACCGTACTGCTCAGTCCCACACTGACCTTTCCGCTCATCGACTCGATGACGCAGGGCGGGCCCGCACAGGCCACCACAAATATCTATTACCTGCTGTGGGACTACGCCTTCCACAGCTTCGATGCCGGACTCAGCGCGGCGGCCGGTGTGCTGCTGTTCGCCGGATTCGGTGTGATCGCCGGGATTCTGGTGTGGATCTCGGAAAGGGTTGCCTTCCATGATGATTGACCGTCTGCGGACCGCGAGCAGCCATCTGCTGCTCGCGGTCACCGCCGTGGTGTGCATATTCCCGATCTATTGGCTGTTCGCCACCTCGCTGCGGCGCCCCGAGGATGTCACCTCGCTCTCGCCCTTCCCCTGGCCGATCTCCTTCGCCAACTACACCGATGCCGCCGAAAAGGTCGATGTAGTCGGCTTGATCGGCAATACCTTCTTCGTGGCAGCACTGTCCGCGGCCGGACAATTGCTGGTGGCGTTGCTCGCCTCCTACGCGTTCGCGATGTACACCTTCCCGTTCCAGCGGATCCTGTACCTCGCGTTCGTCGGCACCTGGCTGGTTCCGTTCCAGGTGACGATGCTGCCGAACTACGTGCTGCTCACCCGGCTCGGGCTGGTCAACTCCCTGATCGGCGTGGTCCTGCCGACCCTGTGCTCGGCACTCGCGGTATTGCTACTGCGTCAGCACATGGCCGGCTTCCCCAAGGAACTCGTCGCTGCCGCCAAAATCGACGGCCGCTCTTCCTGGTCCATCCTCTGGACCGTCGTCGTCCCCAACCTCCGCCCCGCCCTCGCCGCCCTGGCCATCCTGCTGTTCATCAACGCCTGGAACGAATACTTCTGGCCCGCAGTCGTTCTCCGCCAATCCAACAGCGTGCTCCAGTTGGGGTTGCGCAGTTTCATGGGCACCGAGGGTGATCAGTGGGGGCCGATGATGGCGCTGGCCAGCCTGGCTTGCCTTCCGGTGTTGCTGATGTATCTCCTGCTGCAACGGCACATCGTGAATGCGTTCGTGCGGTCGGGGTTGAAGTAGCGCAGCGACCGCAGCTGGATAGCTGCCTCGAAAGATCCGGGCTAATTTCCGGGATTGTCGACGGCCTCCTTCAGTTTCTCTGTCTCCTGAGCTTGCTGTTCCTGTTGCAGCCCGAAGCTGGTAGCAGCTGTATGCAGCCCGTTCCCGATCTGCTCAGCCACCGGCTTGGCCTCGTTCAGGCGGTTTTGAATGAAGTCGGCCGCTTGGGTGTATTCGTGCCACATACCGGCGAAGAGGATCCCGAACTGCACGACCGTGTATTTCAACTCGTCGATATTTGCAGCTGTCTTCCCCAACTCCGGCGCCACGTCATTCAGCCAAACCTTGGAAACCGTCTCGAGAAGATCGACGTCTACCTTCAGTTCTCTAACCATAGACAATCACTCCGCAGCTATCAGTTTTCTTACATATATTACGGACGAGTCGATCGCCATCCAACGTATTATGGATCGACAATCTTCCAGATCGCCATCTCGGCCTCCTCGGATGGCGTGCCGTTCCATGGGTGTTCTTGGAAGTTTTCATCGGTCAGAAGTGTTCGGTACTTCGGCTTCGCGGTGCCCCAGTTGTTGACGTCCACGACCGATATACGCTGCCCGACTTCAGTCTTCTTGAGAAGGTGTGCGATATCAGTAGCGGCCGGACGTAGATCGTCCGGCCTTGTCGAGGCCGCCACGTCGAGGTGGACAGTAACGTATATTGTTCCTGGTTTATCGAGAGCATCGTCAGCGTTCACCATGAACAAGCAGGTTCCCGCGGGAAACTGAATTTTCGCAATTTCCGCGGTCAAGTATCTCTCGTCCGAGTTCCGCGGTTCATGGGTTCTTGTGCTGGTGCATGCTACCGTGCTCGCTGGCGCTACAGCTGGCGTACTCGACTCCACAGTTGGCGTAGCAAATTCTCGGGTACCACACGCTGCCAAAACGAACATACCCGCCACCGCAGCTATGATCTTCGGAGCCGAATAGCGATGATCAAAGCCCCCCGTTGATTTGACATACACCACAGAGAGATCATCGCCGGCCCGCGACGAATGTCCGTACATTAGGCCGCTCCGTCCTGTTTCCAATCGTCCTCTTTGTTATCGAACTGATCGCTCGCACTGCTGGGCCAAGTCACTTTGCCTGATTTGGCGACATCGAACCCGCTCGGTGCCCTGACAAGGTTCTTGAGATCCTGGCTGGCGACGTACACCTTGCTCTCGACCTTCACGAAGTCGGTGAGTGCCTGAACGACGAGTTCGACGGCTGCCACAATAGCGCCATTCAAATTATTGATAGTCCAGACCGCGGCAGCGCCGGCTGTGGCCGCCGTCTCCTCGACAAACGTTGCAACCTGAGCGATTATCGTTGCCAGTTTATTGGTTATGTTGTAGTAAAGATTCTGCCCTTCCTCCGCCACGGTAATAAGCTTGTCGTGAATAGTGTTGCACATATTCTCGATGGAGGTCATGGCCGCCTGCTGACTTTCCTTTGTTGTCTTGAAAGACTTGTAGGCACTCCCATCCCATCGCCCCTCCATGTTCAAAACACGTCTACCTTGCATACCATTACAGGTACGGACCTGGGCACCTATGCCTTGCCACTTTGCCGCGTAATCCAAGAATAACCAGGGAGCAAACATACCCTCAACGGCTTGTTTGAGCTGCTCGAACAGTTCAGCGAGCTTATCTTGAATATCATCCCTGACTTGACTCACCTTCAAGTACACCAGGGGTGCGTAATACTTCAAATCGTCGACTGCGTCATTGATTTTATCGGGCGTCTTCTTGACTTCCTCCACCTTTTTGGAGAAGTCATCCCTGATCTGCGCTAGGGTCGTTTCCGTCAATTCGCCCATAGGAATCAAACATCCATTCGTATAATTTTGATCTACTTATTCACAGACCGGCGCACATCCCTAAGGGGCGAGCGGGCCACGTCGTGCAAGTGCCCAAATTGCCAATGGGACGCGAGACGATCCGCCTCGTTCACTTCTGCACTGGACACATGCGATCGACCGGGTAGACGAGGTTCAGGTCATGCAATATCAATTGCACAAAGACCCCTAGCCATACTGCAATAGATAATTCTCGTGCTCCACGATCCGCGAGGCCGCCGCACTATCCGATTCTCGGTCCAGGTGGACATCTTTCACCGGCTGAGGTTTCTTCGATCGTATTTGCTGACAGCATTCGAGAACGTCTTGGGCGATGAAATCGACATCAATTCCCTCCGCCCAGCGCGGATCGATACTGATCGAGATCAGCTTGGACTCTGTTGCCGTGACTGTCAGCGCCGGCCGACCGTCCGCGGTACGCCCCGGGCCATGAACCGTGATCGGATTTTCGAGAAATAGATGATCGTATAGTTCTCGGAACTCGTCGATGGTACGGGTTTTCAGCAATAACGGGGCAGCATCGCGCAACGACGGCACCGTCGATGGCGGCAGCGTTCCGGACTCGACCATGCGAGCAGCCAAGAGATAGAGCCCGTAGCGATAGCCGTCCACAATCGACTGACCGTACTGCGGCGGATCGAACGTATTCTTCCAACTGCGACCCAAGCTGATGCCTATGGGCAGCCGATCGGAACCGACCTCCACGGAAACCAGGGAGGACTTCTGAGGTGGCTCGAGGCCGAGTCTGCTCATCGGGGTGGCCGACGACCGAGGCGTTGGCGCGATATCGCGGAGGGGCGGGGAAGGCCGACCGACCGGAAGCGGGGGTGTAGCCGGAGGGGGCGGACTATACGAGGAAGGAATGCCTGCCACGTGCGGGCGCGAAGAATCCGAGGCTGCGGGAGAAGCCTTGGGTCTCGGCTGAAGCGGTTCCTCGTCCCAGAATTCATCGGGGTCGTCATAGTGGTTGTAGAACCCGGCAGCCATCACTGCACCTCGCGGTAACCGCTGGCCGCCATTTCAAATAGCGAAGTCTTCTCTGGAATCGACATCAACCCCCCACACGTGTCAGCCGCCCGATGGTCGGACTCGACCACCCTCCCTGGCGTCGTTCAGCTTGTCAACAGCCACTGACCGCACACTATACGAAAGCCTTGACCGGGCCACAACTTCGCGCGGATCCCGCGGATGCGTTCGCAGACGACGCAATTGCGCACGCTGACCAGGCATCCGGGGGCTCGACATCTTTAAGGCCGTGTGATGTAACGTCATTCGGCTGCTCCTTGTGGTTCTTACGTTTACTGCGTCGGAAATCTTTGGCGGGCTGCGATGTGTCGAATGGGTGCCGACGACGACGATCGTGATCGGCTGCTCGATAGCGCTCACCAGAGATCTCCTTCGGGTTCTGGGGCTGTTCGGAATTCGGACAGACCGGCCGCCTCGATCACGCCGGGCCAGTACAGACACCGTCGCTGATCAGTGCGCTTGCCGGACGCTGCCACATCTGCGCACACCGCCGTAGCTGTGCCGACGGGCAGATGTCGCATAGTTCCCGGATGCCGCAGTGGCCGGTTGTAGTCCGCGACCCCATGCGCGTAAGCAACGGCACAGCTGGTCTTACGGAACAACGGCGAACCCGGCCGACCGACCGTGGCGGCGTTGAGTATTCGCCGTTCCAGCGCCTCAGGAAACACCTTGCGCCGGTTACCATCTCGATAGGGTTCCGACAGACCGTGGGCGCGGTAGTACTCGCGGATCTGGTCCTTGAAGAACAAACCGGTGAACACCGTCGCGTGGGCGTGGTGGCTCAGCTCGAGACTCCGCCGCAGGTGGGGTTCTGAGTCGTTGAGGCCCGGCACAATAGGCCGCCAGTACAACACTGAATCCCGCCGGGTCCGGTGCGCACCTCGCTAGTCAACCGAACTTGGGCCAGTCCCCAATGCCTTCGTCCGAACGCTGGAGCGGGCCTTCTCTCATGCGGATCAGATTGTCTGAAATGGAGGCGAGTGTGATCGAAGCCGAATACAAAGCCCGGCTTACGGACGCTGACGGTGTTCGCGAGAAGTTGGTGGCGCGCGCGGACGTCGATGTGGTCTCTTACCACGACATCTACTTCGATGACGCCGACAAGTCTTTGACTGCGACCGGTCGTGAATTCCGCTTGCGGACAGTTCGTTCGGGCGATGGCTCCGCTCGCCACCTCCTCACGTTCAAAGATGCAGCAGTCGAACAGGAAAGCGGGTCGAAGCCCGAATACGAGACGGACGTGAGTCGACGGGATGTGATGGAGCAGATCATCGCGCGGCTGGGTTATCGGCCGCAGATCTCCTTCACTAAGCGGTGCGAGAACCACCGGTTCACCGCTGCTGGCCGCTTAATGCTCGCGACAGTCGTCACGGTCCCGGAGATCGACGGCACGTTCCTGGAACTGGAAACTCAGGTCGACACCGAGGACGACCTCGCCAGCGCACTCGCCGATCTCCGTACAGTCCTCGCCGCGCTCGGCGTCTCGCCTGATCAGCTCACGACCGAGCTGTACACCGAAGCGGTGGCCGCAAGCCGCGACATCCGGAAAGGCTGATTGGCGGCCCTAGGCGACAACCCGCTAGTGCGGCGGCTGCGCAAACTGAATGATCTGCAGGTAGTTGCCGTCCGGGTCTTTGAAGGTGGCGAATCTTCCGGCGGGGCGGTCGGTGGCGCGCGCGACCCATTCCACGCCCGCGGCGTCCAGTTGTGTTTCGAACGCGGCGAAGTCGTCGACGTGGAAGTTGAGGATCGATCGGCCTGGTTCGGGGTTGGTGTCGCCGATGTCGTCACGCTGATCGATGACGAGCATCAACTGCCCGAGAACGATCGGGCCATCTCCGGTGTGGTCGGGTGCGAGTACCTCGAGGTACCACTTACGCAACTCCGTCGCTCGTGTGCTCCCGAGCAGGATGCTCCCAGCGGGCATCGTGGGCATTCCGATCAGCTCCGTTTCATACTGCGACGTCGACAGGGTGCCGACATCGGTCGAGGAGGTCACCAAAGATTTCTCCGGCAACCTGTCGTCAGTCGTGCAAACCTCAGTCGACGAGTGCGCCGCCGGATAGATTGGCGATTGCGCCCGTCATGGCCCCAGCTCGATCAGAAGCCAAAAATGCGGCCGTCTCTGCTATTTCGGACAGCGTGGGCAGCCTTTTGAGCAGCGTCCCCTGCGCCATCGCCCCGCCTTCGAGCAATTCCTGGACCGACTGCCCGGCCGCTGCCGCGATTTGTTCGAAGAGGTCTTTGGTGTAGGAACCCGCTGCCGGCGCATCGACGACGGCGTGTGGACGGATGCCGATGACCCGGATGTTGCTGGGCGCCAGCTCCGCGGCCAGGTTCCGCGTGAAGGCCTCCTTGCCTGCCGCACTCACGCTGTGCCCCAAGATGCCGCCCACAGCCAGTTTGGAACCCGGCTCGGACAAAGTCAGGATGACGCCGGGACGCTCGCGACCCATGTGCTGTGCCACAGCCTTGCTCGTGATGAACAGCGTCCGCAGAAAGCCGTCGATCGGCCGCATGAACTCCTCCAGCGAGAGGTCCGCCAGCAAGGTCCCCTGGTCGTGCATGACACTCACGGCGTTGAGGGCGATGTCGATATTGCCTGCCGTCGCCGCGACCGCATCGGCGTGCTTTTCGACCGCCTGTTGATCGAAAACGTCGACTTGTGCGGTCTCGACTGTTCCGCCCGCGGCGGCGATATCACGCGCCACGGCGTCGAGCTTCGCCTGCGTCCGCCCGGCGATGAAGACCCGCGCGCCTTCCCTGGCGAATACCCGTGCGATAGCGCCGCCGATAGCGCCCCCGCCGCCATAGATCACAGCGCTCTTGTCTTCGAGCAGCAATCCACTCATATCCGATCAGACTCCGTTCCATCACGTGCGACGTCGACAGGGCGCCGACATCGGTCGAGGAGGTCGCCAGAGATCTCGCCCAGCAACCGGTCGGTCAGCCGTGGTGGCTGACGCTGAACTCCACTCCGAACCTCCGATAAGCAACCATTGGTTGCGTATCACTCTGCCATGAGCATCAGAAACACGCAACCTTTTGTTGCGCAATACTCTCGGCTGCGACAAACTCACAGAGGGGGGGTCGGCGTTCACCTGATGGGCCCGCTTTATCCGCAGCCCTGGCCATGACCGGTGATCCTCGCACTCACGTCTGGGCGGTTGGCCGCTTCGGCAGAAGCAAGACGACAATGCCTGCTACGACAGCGATTGCGAACGTCCCGAAGGACGCGACGGCAAAGGCGTGGCCGGCGGCGGCGACCCTGCCGACTTCCGCGGGATGGAACGAGCTGAAGTAGACCGCTCCGATAACGGCAACGCCCAGCGCTCCGCCACACTGCTGGGCCGTGGACAACGCCCCTGACGCGACACCGACCGACTCCGGCTTCACGCGGCTCAACACCGTGTTGAGCGCCGGGGTGATAACCAGTCCACCACCGACGCTTTGCAGAATGAGAGTGGGGATCACGAGCAGCGGAGTGATTCGCGGGCCGGACACCAGCAAGAGGCCGGTCGCCAGGTAACCGCTCGCCAGGATGATCGCCCCGACCTCGAGGACACGTCGTCCATATTTCGGGATTATCCGGCTCGCTACCATGCTGAACACGAAGAATGCGGTGGCTGCCGGCGTGTAGACCAAGCCCGCGCCGAGCGCCGACATATCGAGCCCTTGCTGCAGCGTTACCGACAAGACCAGGTAATACGAGTAGATCAGCGCATACAGGGCGAGGACGAGAATGATCCCGAGCGAGAACGAGCGCTGCCTGAACAGCGTCAGCGGTACCAGCGGATCCTCGCCCCGCCGTTCCAGGCCCCGCTCGATCGCGACGAACAAACCGAATGCGACTGCGCTGCCTGCGAAGCAAGCCCAGACCCACCATGGCCAGCCAGCCTGCTGCCCCTGGATCAGCGGGAGCACCAGGAGAAAGAGTGCTGCGCTGAGCGCCAGAACGCCGGGCAGGTCCAGCTTGCGGGTGGCGGCTGAGCCTGTCTGCGGCACATATCGCACGGCGAGCAGGAACATGACAATTCCGATCGGCACGTTCACCCAGAACACCAGGCGCCAGCCGGAGTCGAACAGATTGGCGCCGATCAGCAGTCCGCCGACGACCTGTCCGCCGATGGTGGCCATACCCATGACGATGCCGACTACGCCGTATATGCTGTGCCGCTTCGCCTCCGGCACCAGCACCGTGACGTACGCGAACACCTGCGGAACCATCAGGGCGGCTCCTAGGCCCTGGATGACACGCGCGGCGATAAGGCTGCCCGCGTTCGGTGATAGCGCGCAAGCGACTGACGACAGAGTGAACAGGGCCACCCCGAGAACGAAAATCCGCTTGCGGCCGTACATGTCGGCCAGACGAGTAGCGGTAATGATGAAAACCGCGTAACTCAGCTGATAACCCGCCAGAACCCACTGGACATCGCTCGCGGAGGCATGCAGGTCCGCCACGATCGAGGGGTCGGCGACCACGACGATGAACGAGTCGAGGATCGCCATGAACATCGCGGACAAGACAATCGACATCGTCATCCACGGAATGCCGTCGGCCTCCGCGGCCACTACCGGCTGGCTAACTGCTTGCTGACTACTTGCCACGGTAAGAGCCCTCTTTGTCCGTGCGTCCCAGGGAGTTAGCCAGTTTCCTGACCACCTCGGCCGCCATGACAGCCTGACCCGAGGTCGAGAAGTGGATACGATCCGCACTGAGCAGGTTGTCGCGGTCGTTGACCGGGTGATCCCACATGTCCACCACGATGGCGTCGTATTCGGAAGCCAGCCCGCGCACGATCTCGTTGACCGCGGCGATCCGCTCCGGCCAGTCAGGGAAGACCGGGACGACGTACGCCCTGCCGAGCGTGAAAGTGGTCAGCAGGGCGCCGGTCCCCTTCGCCAGGTCGTACATCTGCCGAAGCGTTCGCTCTATCTCGCCGAAGTCCGGTTTCCGCCGCACGATGTCGTTGGCCCCGCATGGCACGTGGAGCAGGTCCGGCGAGAACTCGAGCATGCGGGCCGCCTGGTTCTCCAGCGTCTGGGCGGTTGTGGCCCCGATCTCGGAGACGTTGAGGTAGTCCAGCTCCGGCCGGACCGACCGCAAGACACCAGCAACCCGGTCTGACCAGCCCTGATCCTTGTAGCCCGGGGTGGGATCCCCGGTTCCGGCCGAAAGGCTGTCTCCCACAACGGCATACCGGCCCCACGGGGCTCCTGTCAGCAATGCCGCGGCATCCGCCTGGTCCAGGCAGAACGGGTCGGCCGCCTCGGTGAAGGTTTGTTGCTCCATGAAGGAGAGCATACGGTCGGTCGTATGTTTTTCTCAAGCGCTTTCACCGTCTACTGGCCGGCCCTGGTTCCCAACGTGGCTATTGGCGCTCCATCGGTCGCGGCACGAATCGGGTGCATTCGGCTGGTAGGCGTACGCCTGCGGTGCGGAGTTGGGCGATTCGGGTGAGATAGGCGGCGCCCAGCATCATTTGGTCGGCGATGTCGGCTGCGTGGCGGTTGTTGAGGGCGGCGAGGTAGGTTCCGGCAACCCAATTGTTGAAGCCGCCCATGGCGGGGCCGCACCAGATCTGGTAGTCGGCGGTGCGGTCGGCTTCGCCACGGATGCTCCAGCCGGAGGACAACCCGAGGTACCACCGGAATACCAAGGCCATCTTGCGTTTTGGATCTTCGTCCGCGCCGACCAACTGTCCGGGGTCACGTTCGGTGAAGTAGGTGACGCAGTCCTGCCAGACCGTCTCGAGGGGCCGCCGGAACAGGGTTGCCTCGAGATCGCGGCGTAGGTCGGCGGGGATATCGTTTAATCCGGCGTAGGCGCGGTAGGTGTCGTACAAGCGCTGGGCGCGGGCGGCGAACATGGTGCCGCGGCGCAAGACCTGGACCTGTACGCCGAGCTCGAACATGTCGGAGGACGGCGACATGGTGCAGTCGGCGAAATCCGCTTGGGCCAGTAGCTGTTTGGTTGTTTCGCATTGGGCCGCCTCACGGGTGGCCTGGTTGATCGAACCGGTCACTACATAGGCGGCACCCAGTGCGAAGGCGGCGGCCGCGGCGGCGGGTGTGCCGATACCGCCTGCCGCACCGATCCTTACTGCTGCCGCTGCGGGCACAGTGGTGGCAATCCGATCGCGCGCCGCGACCAGTTCCGGGAACAGCACGAGCAGTGGCCTGCGGTCGGTGTGGCCGCCGGAATCGGCTTCCGCGGTGATGTCGTCGGCCATCGGCACCTGCTCGGCCAGGCGGGCCTGTTCCGGTGTCAGATCACCGGATTCGACCAGTCGGCGGAGCAAAGCGACAGGTGCCGGTCGCAGGAAGGGTTCCGCGACCTCGACTCGGGACACCTTGGCGATCAGGCGATTGCGTACCTCGATCTGGCCGTGCCGGTCGATGCCGAGGCCCGCCGCCCGGTATCGCACGACCTCGGTGGTCAGGCCCATGAATGCCGAGGCCTCTACGCAGCGCACGCCGTGGCGCAGGCAGGAATCGACGATCGCGCGTTCCAGCGCCGGCTCGGACGGACTGTGAATCAGGTTGCAGGCGAAGGGCTTTCCCAGCGAACTGAGTTCGGCCAGCGCCGCATCCACGGCCGGGGGCGTCACCCCGGCCGCACCATACGAGGCCAGGTAGCCCGCACGCGCCATCGCCGCAACCAGGGCCGGAGCGGCGATGCCATTGGCCATCGCACCTGCCGCATAGGCCGCGCGCACGCCGTGCATCGCGTGGAACTGTTTGTCCCCGAGCGACTCCGGCGGCAGCGGCGCGACCGCGGTGAGCACCTGCGATCGTGCCGCGACCGCCGCATCCGAGGTCGCGCCCACCTGGCCGCCGTGCCGCACGATCCAGCACGGTTGCCGCACATCGAGTAGTACGGCCGTGATGTCGTCGGCGGTTTCCGCGACGACGATAGCTGACGATGCGGTCACGGCCGCTCCTCTCGCTCACCGAGTTCGATTGCCAGGTCGACCAATTCGTAGATGCGCAGACCCGGCTTCCACAGCGAACCGTCCGCGATGACGGTGACACCGTTTGCGCCCCTGCGGATTTCCTTGATGTGGGCCTCCAACTGCACCGTTCCGTCGGTCGGCAGGAACTGGCCGCGGTAGCGCCAGCTGAAGGCGATATCGCCGGGGATGCGGAAGACCGGATCGCCGAGGGTGTCGGCGAATCCGGCGTCGAGCATCCACTCCTGGATGGCGTGGATGACCGATTCCACTCCGAGCGATCCCGGGATCACCGGGTCCAGGTGGAAGTGGCGGGCGAAATACCAGTCCGACGGGTCGATTTCGCGCAATGAATGCAGATACCCCGCACCGTATTTTCCGCCGCCGTCGACCACGTCGATCCGGTCGATCAGTGCCAGGGTGCGGCGGGCACACAGCCGGGCATTCGGATCCGCTCGGCGAGCGGCGACATCGATGGTGCGGGTGGCTTGTGGATGCTCGTCCAGCCAGGTGGGGACGGACCGTCCGGCGTCGAGGCCGGTCTGGTTCGCCAGGGCTTCGTCGCTGAAGTACCCGAACATGGTCTCGCCGGTGTAGAAGGGTTCACCGTCAACGCTCAGCGTGTAGTCGAAATTCTGCAGTGACGAGCCGGGCAGGATCGTTGTCGACAACAGGCGCGAGGTCTGCTCGATCGTCTTGTCCCGCAGATCTACCTGGCGCAGGACGGTCGCGGTGCCGCCGAGGTTGCGCAGGCTCAGGGTGACGCCCGGCTGGGTGAGGGTGGGACCGGCGTAGTAGCCCATCAGCAGTGCCGCCTGCAGCGAGGTCTCCATGTACACGAAATGCGGCATGGATTCGTTGGCGGTATCGCCGTAGTACCAGGAATCGGCGGGTGAATCGTATTCGGACCGGTACGTCGCGCCATCCAATTTGCCACGGGCACCGTCGAATTCGATGACACGATCGACCAGGAGCAGCCCACCCGTCGGTAGGCGGGTCGCCCGGACGCCGGTGTATTCGGCGAATTCGGGTCCCATGGCGATGGCTTGATCGCCGCGGGCGAGGTGGGTCATGTGGAATTCGTTGAGCAGTAGGCCAGGTACCGCACCACCTGGGCCGACGCCCGCGCCCGCCGGTTCGGCCACTGTCACGGTGACCCGCAGCGGAGCGGTACCCGCGATGGTCGCGGTGCCGGTGACATGCGGCCGGGGTACCAGGTCGATTTCCGTGACGACGAATTCGACTGTGCCAGTTCTGCTTTCGGTTGCGCCCGGCTCGCTCACCAGCGTGCTCCGCGAGAGGCACAGCTGCATGCCGGTGAACAGTGCGAATACCTCCGCCGCCTGTACTGCGGCCGCTCGGGTATCGCCGTCGAAATGCGCGACCAAGCGGCCGTTTCCGGTGCCGCCGCGCAATTCGATGGCCACGACCTCGGTGAGCACCAGGGGGCCCGCCGCCGCGAGTCGCGCCATGGATTCGACGCCAGCGCGCCGATATCCGAATACGCCGGCGGCATCGCCCTCGGTGAGGCGCACCAGCGCTGCTCGATCGAGGCTGGCGCGGGTGGTGCGGGCCGGCGGCTTGAACGTCCACTCCGGTGCGGCGGCGATGCGTGCGCTCGAAATGGACTGGCCGCTGTGGCCGTGGTCCGTCGCCGGGACCTGCGGGTGCACCGTCCGCTGCCATATCGCCCGTTGCAGTGCGACCTGGGCGGTCAGCGCTGCGCGGTGGGCGGCGACAACGCCCGAACGGATCTCGGTGAGCGGGCCAGGGGTTTGCGGACGTGCCTGTGTTGTGGCCGTCGAGATTGCGACTTCCGGTACCGCGGGCAGTTGATGCACCCTTGGCGTTTCATGGCCCGCAGGCGCTTGGTGCGCGGCGGGGCCTTGGTGCGCGGCGGGGCCATGGTGCACCGCCAGGCTTTCGCGGACCATCGGGTTTTCGCGGACCGCAAAACCTTCGTGCACCTCCCGGCTCTCGCGGACCGCCGAGCTTTCGCGGACCGCAGAACTCTCGTGCACCTCCCGGCTCTCGTGCACCGCCGGGCTTTCGCGGACCCCAGAACTCTCGTGCACCTCCCGGCTCTCGTGCACCGCCGGGCTTTCGCGGACCCCAGAACTCTCGTGCACCTCCCGGCTCTCGTGCACCGCCGAGCTTTCGCGGACCCCAGAACTCTCGTGCACCTCCCGGCTCTCACGGACCGCCGGGCTCTCGCGGACCCCAGCCGACGTGCCCCGGACGGCAGCAGTGCCGACCGGATCGAACGGCACTCCGTCGAACTCGATAACCGTCATGCCGACCACCCCCGCACCGAAGCCTGGAATTTCGCGGTCAGATCTGGTGTCGTCACCACGGTGACATCCGAGAAGCGTTGCAGCACTGTCCCATCCGATGTTGTTGCGGTGGCGTCGATCCGGACATCGAAGCTGCCGGGCCGTGGGTTGTCCACGGTGAGCAGGAACGGCTCGTCCGTTGGCAACTGCCGGTAGTAGTCCACGCGGCCGACACCCAGTGGCAGACAGGCCGCACCGAGGAGTCGGTAGCCGAGCACCGGTGGGCCCTGCAGGATCAGGTCGGCGAGGACCGGGTCGTGCAGGCGACCGGCGTACGCGCCGTCGGCCACTCGCGCGGCGGGCAAGGCGCAATCGAATACGATCGCCTCGTCCGAGGCCGCCAGTACCGTGCGCAGGCCCTGCAGGGCGGGCGCGTGGAACTGGATGGCATCGCGGTAGATATTCGCGTCGCTGACCGATCCGGTCGGGATCGTCTTGGTCGGCGGCCGATCGGCTCCGGCAGCCAGCAGCAGCGTCGCCCGGAAGTGCAGCGCATCGTCGCTGCGGACAGTCGCCTCGACCAGCGCAAGGCCATCGACCGACTCGCCGGGGACGAGTTCGAGTTCGAGCTCATCCACCGGATGATCGAACACGATTCCCTTGAGGACCTGGAAATCCCTGGCTCCGATGACCATCCGGCCGGGCAAGCTGCGCTCGGCCAGGTTCACCATCGCACCGATGCCGAACGTGGCTGGTAGCACGATATGTTCGCCGATTCGGTGCGCTTGGATAATCGGATCGTCGGTGAGCCCGGTGATGATCCGCCGGGCCCGCATCGCGGGTGGATCGACTGTCGTATCGCCCGTGAGACTTTCGGCGGGACCGATCAGTACTACCGCGTCGTCGCGTCGGTCCGCAGTGAACTGTTCGGTGAAGGCCGCCGCACCCGTCTCGGGGTCCAGCAGGGCGATGCCGCGAGCGTGGAAATGCTCGCGCAGTTCGGGCGTCACCATGCCGCCGTCCCAGGCACCCCAGTCGATCGCGGTGACGTGGCAGTCGGGATGGCGGCGCCGATAGCTCACCGCGAATCGAGACAGTGCCTCGTTCGCGGTGGCGTAGTCGGCC
The DNA here is from genome assembly GCF_055584605.1 of Nocardia sp. NPDC102475. Taxonomy (NCBI): domain Bacteria; kingdom Bacillati; phylum Actinomycetota; class Actinomycetes; order Mycobacteriales; family Nocardiaceae; genus Nocardia; species Nocardia sp. NPDC102475. The sequence continues at coordinate 62,717 of NZ_JBVJLS010000002.1, forward strand.
TGACCCGCATTACCGAAAAGGCCGGCCACCGAGGTGAACAGCACCAGATGCCGTAGTTCGCCGAGTGCGGCAAGCACGGCGGCCAGCCCAGAGATCTTGGGATCCAGTACCCGCTCGATGGATTCGGCCGTTTTGTCGGTGAGCATGGAGTCCGCCAGCACACCCGCCCCGTGCACGACGCCGGTTATGGCGTCGCGCCACGGTGCGAGTGCGGTGCGCACGGCCGCTTCGTCGGTCGCGTCGACGGCCAGATACTCTGCCCGCGAACCCAATTCGGTCAGCGTTTGACTGATTTCGCGGGTGGCCCGTACCTGGGCGCACGCACGCTCGATATCGCGTGGCTTTGCTCCGGTACCAGCGAGTGCGCGCACCGCCGCAACCTTGAGCTCGGCATCGTAAACGCCTGCAGCCCAATCCGGTTCAGGTGTCAACTCGGAGCGACCGAGGAGCACGAAGCGTGACTCGCTCCGCTGCGCCAGCGCCCGGACGCATGTGGCGGTGACGCCACGCGCACCTCCCGTGACGAGCAGAACATCCTGTGCCGTAAGCACACTCGGCCCCTGCTCGTGACGCACGATGCTGACCGAACGGGCAGGCGCATGTGCACTGGGCACCAGCGTCCTGCGCTGCTCCGCCGCATCGATGCCGACCTCGAGCGTGTCACGCGCGGCATCGTGCAACTCTGCGGTGATCAGCTCGGCCAGTCGCGCCGGTGTGATTTCCGGGTCGAAATCAAGTGCCCGGCAGAACAGCGCGGGCTGTTCGGCCGCAAGGGTTTTCACGACACCGCCGACACCGCCGAGCAAGGCGGTGATCGGACCCGCCGTGCCGAGGAAGCCGAGGTGACCGTCGAGCCGGGTCACCGTGACGAACGCCGCCCGGCTATCGGTCTTCGCCAGGCGCGGCACCGCATGACCGGCGGTCAGCACGGCCGCGCCGAGCCACCGCTGCGTGGCCTCCCAATCGGCGAACTCACAGCTCAGCACCGCGAGGCAGACATCGACGGAATCGAGATCCGACAGGCCTGCCGAATCCGTCCGATGCACCGACCAGCCCTGCTCGGTGAGCACGGATTCGATGGCGGCGCAGTCGGCATCCGCCTGACCGGTGAGGTCGATCAATGCGACCGCACCGCCCTCGCGATACGGGGCGACGGCCCGGTCCAGCGACGGCAGGGTGATCAGTTCGACGGCATACCGCGGCGTTTCGGCCGCGGCCTCAGCTTTTGGGTGGACATCACCGCCCACCGACGTCGCGAGCTCGTCGACGATCTGATCCACTGTGCGTAGCGTGCCAAGCTGCTCCGGACCGAGGCTGGGTAAGTCCGGAAACCGTTCCTGGAGTGCGCCGATCACCTGGACTCGCTTGATCGAGTCGACGCCGAGATCGGCCTCCAGATCCATCGACGGATCCACCATTTCGACCGGATAACCGGTCTTCTCGGCGACGACCTCGCGCAACGCGATCCGCAGGTCGTCACCCGTGGGCGCGGTCGCCGAGGTGGCTCCGGCACCAGCCGTGGGTGCCGCCGCAGCAGCAGTTCCGGCAGCACCCGCAGGTCCAGCAGCTCCGGCACCAGTCGCAGTCGCCCCGGCAACCGCAGGTGCAGTCGCCCCAGCAGTTCCAGGAGCCGCGGCAGGCGCGCCCGTCCCCTCCGAGGCCGCCCCGTCACCCAGCAAACTCGCGATCTGATCGAGCGTGCGCAGCGTCCCCAACTGCTCCGGCCCGAGGTTCGGCAGCTGCGGGAACAGCTCCTGCAGCGCACCGATCACCTGAACCCGCTTTATCGAATCCACACCGAGATCGGCCTCCAGATCCATCGACGGATCAACCATCTCCACCGGATACCCGGTCTTCTCGGCCACGACCTCCCGCAACGCGCTCAGCAGCGCGTCGGTGGATGCCTGAGAACTGGATGCCTGAGAGCTGGATGCCGCGCCACCTCCGGACTCCGTAGCAGCCACGCCACCATTGGCCTGGAACTCGGGAGCAGCGGCAACGCCACCGTTGAACTGGGAAGCGGCGGAAGTGCCACCGTTGAACTCCGCAGTGACCGGTCCACCATTGGTGGAGATCCCCGAATGCGCCACATTGGTTTCGGCAGCTCCAGAGGTAGCGACGCCCCCAGAAGCCAACGGCCGACGCTCAGGCGCCGACTCGATCGCCGTCTGCCGAGTGGACTCCACCCGCCGCGTCACGGCCGTCCGCGCAACAGGCGCGAATCCACCCTCCAGCTCGGCCAACTGCGCGAGCACTTCACTTGCCCGCGAATGACTTTCACTGATCGCCACACCGTGATCCTTCACGGCTTCGATCGCCCGCACGGTCGCCTCGTCGAGCGATCCATTGCCGAGCGCCCCGGCCAGGTTGCGGGCCATATCCAGCTGCCCGTCGAGGAACTGACGGTGGGTCTGTAGGTGCTGCACGAGCGCACTGTCGAGTGCGTCCGAGCCCGAATCGTAGGGCTGATACACGGTCGTCTCCGTTGGTTCGGCGAAAGACGCTGCCACGGGCAGCGTTTCAGGCTGGGGATCGACGACGGTGTCGACAGGAGTTGGTGCGGCGACACTGACGCGATAGCCGTCGTCGAGTGCGGCCGCATACGCCGCACGCCGGCTCTCGGGCACGTACTCGGGCGCCGAGATCGTCACGGTCATCGCACGATTCGAGGTGCGCGAAGCGGGCAAGGGCGCGGCGTGCCGATTGATGCCGTGCAGGCCGAAGCCGAGCACGGCCAGCCGCACCGCCGCCCGTCCCAGCGCGAGATCGCTATTGCCGATGGGACCGGAATCGGTGGGGATGGCGATGACATCGTCGCCGAGGGTGCGCCGCACCAATGAGGTCAGCACCTGCTTCGGCCCGAATTCCACGAATACTGTGCAGCCGTCCGCACGCATCGCGGTCAGCGCGGCGACGAATTCGACCGGCTTACTGAGCTGTCCGGTGAGCAGCGCCCGATTCGCCGCGACATCATCGCCATAGCGGGCGTCGGGGGTATTCGCGTACACCGGTGCGTCGGGCGCACCGATCGTCACCGCCGCGGTCGCGTCAGCGAACGCGTCCACCGCGTGCGCCACATACGGTGTGTGGAACGCACCGGACACCGGCAGTGCCCGAGTGGCCACCCCACGCGCACCGGCCCGCTCGACCACGGCGGCGATCCCCTCCGGCCCGCCGCCGACTACGACCTGATCCGGCGCATTGTGGTTGCAGATCCATACGTCGTCGACACCGGTGAGCAGTTCCTCGGCGATCTCCCTCGACGCGCCGAGCGCCACCATGGTCCCGGCCTCGACACCGGCTGCCGGCGTCATCGCCGCACCGCGCGCCCGGGCCAGGGCGAAGAAGTCCTCGGTGCCGACCGCACCGGAGGCCCACAGCGCGGTGAGTTCACCGAAGCTGTGGCCCAGATATCCGTTCGCACGGAATCCACACTCCGCCAGCGCCCGGAACTGCCCCGACGACAGCGCGCCGATCGCGGGCTGTGCGAATTCGGTTCGGCGCAAAGACTTTTCCTGCTCCGACGATGTCTCTTCGTCGAAGGCGGGCGGCGGGAACACCACCGAAGACAGCCGCACCGGCGCTCCGGTGAATGCGATATTGGCCGCATCGAAGGCCGCGCCGACCGCCGGATTGCTCAGTGCCGCATCCGCTCCCATATCGACGTACTGACTGCCCTGCCCGGCGAAGAGCGCACCGATCTTGCGCTCCGGCAATGCCGCCGCCCGGAAGTACACGCCCTCCGGGTGATCCCACGCCACGGCTTCGGGATTGCGCACCAGTTCGTCCACCGCGAGCGCCCGCAGGTGCGCGGCATTCTCATCGTCGACCGAGACGAATCCGATGCGCGCGTGGTCCTCCGGAATATCGCCGCCGTCGACGCCATCCACGCTGCGGACCGCATCCACCAGCCCGGCCACATCGGGCGCATGCCACAGATGCGCCTGCGCGGTGCGATGCAGTACCGGCTCGGTGCGAGCCGAGTCGGCCTCCTCCAACACGACATGGAAGTTGGTGCCGCCGAACCCGAATGCCGAGGCCGCGGCCCGGCGCACCGGACGCTGCGGATCCAGGATCCACGGCCGCGTCCGGGTATTCACGTAATAGGGCGCGTCATCCGGCGCGATCTCCGCATTCGGTGCGTCCACATTGATGGTGCCCGGCAACACCTTCTGGTGCAGTGCGAGCGCCAGTTTCATGACCGAGGCGGTACCCGCCGCACCCTTGGTGTGCCCGATCTGCGACTTCACACTGCCCAGCGCCGCGAAGCGAGGCTCCGAAGTCGCGTCGGACAGCAGCGATTTCAGCGCGGTGAGCTCGGTCTTGTCGCCGACCGGCGTACCGGTCGCATGCGCCTCGATGAGCGCGACATCCGCCGGTGAGCAATCGGCGTCGGCATAGGCCCGATCGAGGGCGACCCGCTGCCCGCCCGCACGCGGCGCGTAGATGCTCTTCGCCCGGCCGTCGCTGGAGGAACCCAGGCCGCGGATGACGGCATAGATCCGATTGCCATCGCGACGTGCGTCTTCCAGCCGCCGCAGGGCGAGCATGGTGATGCCCTCACCGAGCAGCGTGCCGTTCGCTTCGGAGGAGAACGGGCTGATCTGTCCGTTCGCCGACAGCGCCCCCACCTTGCTGAAGCACATGTAGATGAAGATGGTGTTCTCGGTATCCACACCACCGGTGATCATCATGTCGGCCCGGCCGTCCTGCAGTTCGGCAATGGCGGTCCGCAGTGCGGCAAGCGATGCCGCACACGCCGCATCGACGGTGCAGTTGATCCCGCCGAGGCCGAGCCGGTTGGCGACCCGGCCCGCTGTGATGTTTGCCAGCAGGCCCGGGAACGAATTCGCTTCCCACGGCGCGAAAGCCGCGACGAACTTGTCGGCGATCGCATCGGCGTCGGTATCGGAGAGTCCGACCGAGCGCGCCGCCTCCTTCAGCACCGGTGTCGAAAGTCGTGCCGCCAGCGGATGCATCAGCGGTACGGGACCGGTGGTGCCGAGCACGACGCCGGTCTTGCCCGGGTCGTACCAGGCGGAATCGACCGCGCCCGCATCGATCAGCAGATCACGCGCCACACCGAGGCTGAGCGTCTGCATGGTGCTGGTGACTTCGAGCTGATTGGGCGGCAGCCCGAATTCCAGCGGGTCGAAGTCGATTTCGGGCAAAAACGCGCCGCGACGCGAGTAGGTCTTATCAGGCGCGTCCTGATCGGCGTCGAAGTAATCGTCGAGGCTCCAGCGCGATGTGGGCACCTCGGTGGTGCAGTCCACGCCGTCGACGATGTTCTGCCAATACTCTCGATGGTTGTGCGCGTTGGGCAGCAGCCCGGACATCCCGACAACAGCGATCGGGTTGCGCGCCAGGCGTCTGTCGTCTGTCACGAAAGTTCCTCTCGAACCGGGTGGAAAATCAGGCGGCGACGGTGGTCGCGGTACGCGACGCGATGAGTTCGGCCGCACCCGCGGCGAACATGTGATGACCGAGCGAGCTCGGGTGCAGACCATCGGCGGTCCACACCTCGGGCCGCTCCCACTCGGACTGGGCGGCGATATCCAGCAGCAGCGTGCCGGTTTCGGCGGTGACCGCGGCCAGCACCGTATTTGCGAAGTCGAACCGTTCCCGCAGCAGCGCACGGAAGCCGTCCGGCACCGGCAGGCGGGCCGGAATATCCGGGTAGCTCGCCGTGAAAACCGTTGCGCCAGTGCTACGTAACGTGCCGAACAGAGTTCCGAGGTTGCGCTCGAACCGATCCGGATCGAAATCGCTGACCAGATCGTTCACGCCGACGACGACACCGAAGAGGCCCGATCGCGCCGAAACGGCCCGGCGCAGTTGCTGTTCGAGCACAATGCTGGTCGTGGCCCCGTGCACACCGTAGTTGCGCACGGCAGCGGGTCGCAGGCCGAGCTGGCCGCCCAATCGGGGCACCCAGCCGCGGTAGCCGCCACCGGCCGCGGCGTCACCGCGGCCCTCGACGAAGCTGTCCCCCAGCGCGGTTAGGCCGGGCCCACTCATGCCGTCACCCCATCGTTGGTGACATGCCGCGCGTCGACCGGGAAGTCGACCTTCTCGTACAGCTCGGTGAGCTCCTGCTCGCCGAAGTACTTGTCCGGCGAGTAGGTTCCCGCGATCAGCCCGAAGAACTTCTTCGAGTAGTCCTCGTCATAGCTGGTCGCGCGGAATACCGAATCGTAGTACGGCGTCAGCGACAGCTCCGAAATGCTCTGTGTCAGCTCGTAAGTGCTCGCGCTCTGCGCATCGCGCTCCACCTGGTACTCGGCCAGCGCCTCGTCGAGCGGCCGGGCGCCGGACAGGCCGGCGTCGACCAGATCGGCCAGCAGCTGGGCGTACTTGAAGGCGTCGGTAATGCCCCAGCCGGTGAACGGATCCTTGTGGTAACCGGCGTCTCCCACCAGCGCCCAACCGGGTCCGTAGGAGCGGCGACGGTAGTTGTCCGGGTAGAGCATCGGCCGGAACTGCTCGACCCGCTTACCCGTATCCCGCAGGCGCGCACCGATTTCCGGGTCGATCTGGTCGACGATCTCCTGCACACCGGCGTCCGGATCGGTGCGGAAGTCGCGGAACCGGTCGCGCTTGCGCATCACCGCGACCAGCGCAAGTCCGTCATTGGTCGGCCACGACGCGAACTGCTGCTCACCGAATCCGGTGCGGTGCTGCATACCCCAGTCGACGCCCTCGTAGTAGGAGTAGTAGACGAAGCACGCCGCCGGGGAGCCCTCGTACACCTCGGTGCCGGCCGCCTTCGCCACGGTCGAGTTCGATCCGTCGGCACCGATCACCAGACCGGCACGGAACTCCTGTTCCGCACCGTCGCGGATGCGCCCGCGAATGCCGACCACCCGATCCTCGTCGAACACCAGCTCGGTGACGGAGAATCCGTGGATCACCTCGACGCCCGCGTTGCCGGCCGCGTCGACCAGGATCTTGTCCAGCACGGTGCGGCGCGGGCAGTACACGGCGTCGATGCCGTCGGCCGCGACATCGGCGAAGCCCTTGATGACGATGTCGGTGTAGGAGAAGTTCAGGTGCCGGATCGGCGGGCAGCCCGAGGCCACCACCTCGTCCAGCAGACCCCACGACTTCAGCATTCCGAGTCCGGCCTGGTGAATGTAGTGGGTCGAGGGGGTGTCGCTCGGGAAGGTGGCGCGGTCCACGGCGAGGACCCGGTAACCCTTCCTGGCGAGCAGCATGGCCAGCGGGGAACCCGCAACCCGAGTTCCGACAACGATGACGTCGTACATGTTCGCATCACTTTCCGGTAGTCGAATTCGATTTCGAGATCGGCCGCGCCTATTGCGCGGGTTGGCGTGCCGGGTAGAGGTAGTCGATATCGGCGGAATAGACCGCGGCGATCGCGGCTCTGCGCAGTTTCCGAGAGGAGGTCAGCAATCCGTCGTCAACGGTGAAGTCGCCATCCACAATTCGGAATGCGCGGATCGATTCCGCGCGGGAGACAAGGGAATTCGCGTCGTCGACCGCGGACTGCACTGCGGCTTCGACATCACCGTCGGGATGGTCGCCGCGCCAGCGCTGCACCTGCACCGGATCCAGCGTCACCAGCGCGGTGACGTAATCGCGGCCGTCACCGACCACCATGCAGTTGCTCACCAGCGGATGCAGCCGCACCCGGTCCTCCAGCGGCGCGGGCGCGACATTCTTGCCGCCGGAGGTCACCAGGATCTCCTTCTTGCGGCCGGTGATGCGCAGGTAGCCGTCGGCGTCGAGTTCACCGATATCGCCGGTGTGCAGCCAACCTTCGTCGTCCACAACGGCCTGGTCCGCCGCCGCACCCCAGTAGCCCGGCGAGACATGCGGGCCGCCGACCAGCACCTCGCCGTCGGCGTCCGCGATGGCGACCGAAGTGCCCGGAATCGGTCGCCCGACGGTGCCGAGCCGATTGGTTTCCGGGGCACTGACCGTCACGGCCGTCGCCGCCTCGGTGAGCCCGTAGCAGTTCAGCAGCACCACACCGAATCCGGCGTAGAACCCGATCGTCGACTCGTCGAGCGAGGCGCCGCCGGAGATGACCGAGCGCAGCTGCCCACCGAGCGCGGCCGCCACCGGGTGGTCGGACGGCTCCGGCGTCGCCTGGTCACCCAGCAATGCCAGGCCGCGCGCCACCGCTTCCTGCTCCTCGGTGCCGGACAGCAGGGTTCGGCAGTACTTGCGAATCTTCTCCAGGCCGTAGGGAATCAGCGCCAGGAAGGTGGGCCGCAGCGTCGGCAGCACCGGCACCAGGTCCGGGATGCCGGGCAGCAGGTGCGTACGGCTGCTGCCGAACAGGCAGGCGAACAGGATGGTCTGGCCGAAGACGTGCGACAGCGGCAGCGCGAGCACGGTCGTGCCGTCGAACAGCTCGCCGGTCTGCCGCACGGTATTGGCCGCGGACACGAACATATTGCGGTGCGTGATCAGGCATCCCTTGGAGACGCCGGTGGTGCCGCTGGTGTAGACGATCATGGCCAGGTCATCGGCGTGCACCGCGGCGATGCGGGCACCGAGATCCGCGTCGATCTCGGTGGTCGTCCACTCCGCGATCAGTGCGAAGGTCCAGACCTCGCCCGCACCCGCGGCCCGCAGGCGCGCTCCATCGGATTCGTCTTCGGCGACGAAATACGCACTGCCGCTATCGCGCAGGATGTGCTCGATCTGCGCCGCCGAGGAGGTCGGGTACACCGGCACGACCACCGCGCCGAGAGCGAGCAGTGCGCAGTCCAGCAGCGCCCACTCCAGGCTCGTGCGGCCGAGGATCGCGACCCGATCCCCGGCTTGCACGCCACGCCCGGCCAGCGCCGAGGCCAGCGCCCGTGCCCGCCGGTCCACTTCGGCGCAGGTGAGTTGGGTCCCGTCCGCGCCGCACAGCGAATGCCGTTGCGGATGTGCCGCGGCCGCACCGGAAATCACCGAGTACAAACTCGCGTCGTCCGGGAGGTCGATTCCGTTCTCGGTCACTGACACTGTATTCACAATGTCGAATTCTGGTCGGCGGCAACGAATTACGTCCCCGCCGATACAGAGGTTCCTACCGCGCGAATGTCATGGCCTATCGAAGGACTCAAGCCGATAGCGCGCGGGCAATATCTATACGTGCCGGTTCGGGGGAATCGATGCAATCCAGGAAAAACGAAACCGCCGGATTCGTCTCATCTGTACGCCACACCGCGTACAAATCCAATGTCGGCACCGGATCGAACAGTTTGACCGCCACCGAGCTACTGCCCGGCGCACCCATACCCATCGAGATCGCGCGCGGTAGCGAGGCGAATCCGACGAACGGACGCACCGAAACCATATGCGCGGTCGCACCGGGATCATCCGCGGTATGCGCTACCGCCAGGCTGATCCTGGTGTCCGCGGCCGCGCGGAAGATGGAGTCGTACATGGCCGGACACTGTTCGCGGGCGAACAGCACACATTCCTGCCCGGCCAGTTCGGCGAAGGGCACCCCCGGCCGGTCGGCCCAGCGGTGTCTGCGCCCGACCACCGCCACCAGCGGAACCCGGTGCAGCAATCGGCGATACGAGAAGTCCTGGGTGCTCGGGTGGCCGTAGACCAGCGCCACGTCGAGCGAGCCGTCGGCCAGCGCCGCCAGCTGCGGGCCGGTGCGCTTCTCCCACAGCGACACCACGATATCGGGATGTCGTTCGGTCATTCCGGTGAGCGCCTCCGGCAGCACATGTCTGCTGGCCGGAAGGTTGTAACCGATATTGAGGGTGCCCGCGCGCCCCTCGGCGGTCGCCTTGGCGACCTGGGCGGCCCGGTCCATCTGGGCCACGATGATGCGGGCTTGACTCTCGAATTCTCGGCCCGCCGGGGTCAACTTGACCTCGTGGGAGTTACGTGCGACCAGTTGCACGCCGAGTGATTTCTCCAGCTTCTGCAGCTGGGCACTGAGACTGGGCTGCGTTAGATGCAGGCGCTGCGCTGCGCGGCCGAAATGCAGCTCTTCGGCAATAGTGATGAATGAAACCAGATGTCGGAACTCCATGCCGCCGGCTCCTTATTCCGCGTACCCGAAACGTTAGCGGAGCCAGATAACCGAGGATGAACCGCGATGGGACGGATATTGCCGAGACCGTTGCGGCCGGGTGAACTGACCCTTATGCGTTTCGCATATGTGCTATCAGCCGCGACTATCCAGCATCGCCGAAACGACGGGCCGAGGCAATAGCGAATAGCTCACCTTCGGACCCGGTGCGCTATCACACCGGGTCCGAGCACAACTCACTTGGCGGTGAACCTCGTCGGCAGAGCTTCCAGGCCGCGGATGACCACGTTCGGCTTATAGGGCGGTTCGTCCGAGAGCGGTTCGATATCACGCACTTTCCGCAACAGCACGTCGAGCAGCACCTCCATCTCCAGCAGCGCCAGGGGTGCGCCGAGGCAGTAGTGGATGCCGAGACTGAAGCCGAGGTGCTTCTTGGCCGGATTCATCGGATCGGAATACCTGGCGACGTCGACCCGGTCCGGATCGGCGAAGACGGCATCGTCGCGGTTGGCCGAATTGATCAGCACCACAACCCCTTCGCCGGTTTCGAACTCATGGCCGGCGACGGTGATCGGCCGGGTGGCGGCGCGGGTGGTGATCTGCACCGACGGCTCCAGCCGCAGCAGTTCGTCGGGTGCGGATGCGGTCAGTTCGGGACGTGCGCGCAGGGCCGCAATTTCGCCCGGATTGCGCATCAGTTGCAGTATGCCGGTGCCGATCAGATTGGCGGTGGTCTCGTGCCCGGCGACGAAGGTGGTGATGCAGGTGGCCAGCAGTTCCTGTTCGGTGAGCACATCGCCACGGTCCTCGACCTGAGACAGCACGCTCAGCAGGTCGTCCTTCGGGTCGTGGCGCCGTTCGTTCAGCAACTCACGGAAGTAACCCATGAAGCCGCGCGAACCGGCGCTGCGGGCCTTCAGCGCCTCCTCGGGCAGCGTGTAGTCGTGATCGAAGCCGCGCGCCAGGTCCTGGGACCACTGGTGCACCCGCTCATAGGCCTCCGGCGGGACGCCGATCAACTCGCAGGCGATGATCAGCGGCAGCGGATAGGCGATCATCTCGACGAGATCGAATTCGCCCGCGGCCAGGGCATTGTCGACGAGCTCCTCGGTGAGCTGCTCGATGCGCGGGCGCAGCCGGGTCACCATGCGCGGGGTGAAGCCCTTGGTCACCAGATTGCGCAGCCGGGTGTGGTCCGGCGGCTCCATCCAGAGAAACGAGGTGGGCAGCTCCTCGGCCGCATCATCCGGTGACACGGTGGGATGCATCATCGCGGCCTCTTCCGCATGACTCCACGCCGTGGTCGAAAGAACGGCCGTGCAGTCCTCGTAGCGGGTCAGCAGGTGGTGGCCGAGCGGGGTCTGATGCAGCGGGCCCGCTTCACGCAGGACCCGTGCGGGGGTGTAGGGATCGGGCCTGCCTTCTGGACCGAATAAGTGGGCGATGGCGGTCTGGATGGCGGAATCCTGATCCGCCACCGCGGTATTCGCTTGCGACATGTCGGGGTGGTCCCTTCTGTGCGGTGCACCGCCGAACTGGCGGTGCGGCCGGTCGGAATGTGGCGGTGCGGGGCGCGACATTGCGGAACCCGTCACCTTGTCGGTTCGATGAGGATCGGTGTGCGTTCGGCTATTGCGGCAGGTTTTGTGTTGCCGCGCAGTAGGATTCGGCCCGCGATCAACGGGTGCAGGAGCGCCGCGGGTGGTTCGACGAGGTTGGCGACCCGCAGAAAGGTGCGCGCGACCTGCGGATCGACATGTGCGGCACGATGCGCTCGGGCGACATAGGCATTGGTGAGGCGCGTGCGCGTCGTGCGCGGACCGACGACGCCCGGATGGCTGAGGTCCGCACCGGCCGCGAGCTGCCACGCGACATCGACCACTTTGCCCGCGGCGGAGTAGAACCGGGCAGGTAGCTCGGCTTCGGATCCGGCGCGCAGACAGTCACGCAGGACCAAGGCCTGCTGTGCGGCCACGGCCATGCCTTGCGCATATAGCGGATTGAAGCTGCACAGCGCGTCGCCGAATACCAGAAAACCTTGCGGCACAGCGGAAAGCCGCTCGAATCGGCGGCGCACCGGTGAGCGGAACCGGTGCGGCACCAACTCATCGAGCGGTTCGGAGGTGGTGATGAGTTCGTGGATATCTGGTGCGGCGATGGTGGCGGCGAATTCGGCGAAGCCGTCCGGATCGGTCGGCGGATGGTCGCCGAGCATGCCGGCCAGTGTGATGTGCCAGCGGTCGCCCTCGACCCGAATCGCGCCGCCGCCACGGCCGTTCCGGCCGGTGGAGATGATCACCGAGGAGTGGCCGCCCAATTGTCCGGGCCGCCAGCGGAAGAATCCGGACGTGTAGCCGAGATCGACCTCGAGGCGTTCCTCCAGTGGAATCCGCGCGCCGAGGGCCGCCAGCCATACGCTCGCCCGGGAGCCACGGCCGGTCGCGTCGACGATGAGGTCGGTGGCATGCGCCTCCGCACCGTAGCCGCCGGAGACCGATACCGCACGCACCCGCGCCGCATCGCCGATCAGGCCGCGCGCCATCCCCTCACACAGGCGCACGCCGGGTGTGGCGAGCGTCCGCTGCCGTAGTACCTCTTCCAGTAGCGGCCTGGTCGCGATTACCGAGGTAAGTCCGGTCGGAGTCGGCGCGGCGCGCAATCCGCCTATGTACCAACGGGTTCCGACCAAAGCCTCCGCAGTGGTCGCACCCCGGTCGGCCATCTCGGAGGTGAAACCCGGATACAGCTGTTCGATGATGGTCCGGCCGCGATCCAGCAACCCGTGCAGGTGCCGTGCCTGTGGTACACCGCGTCGCATGGCGGTGCCGGCCACCATGTCGCGATCGAAAATGGTGACCTGGGCATAGTGCTCGGAGAGCACCCGGGCAGCGAGCAATCCCGCGATGCCCGCACCGAGCACCACCGCGTGCCGACGCTCGCTCATGCCTGCGCCTCGCTGGCGCTCGGCCCCGCCATGACCGAGCGGATGCCCGGCTGTGTCTTCGGTTCGCTCGCTACGCTCGCTCACAGGGACACCGGCAGCGACACAATGCCGCGATGGATCAGGCTGGGCCGGTATTCGACGGTGTCGGTGGCGAGTTCGAGTTTCGGGGCCCGGTCCAGCAGGGTGCCGAGGGCGGCCTCCGCCTCGATTCGCGCGAGCGGCGCACCGACGCAGTAGTGGATGCCGAGGCTGAAGCCGAGATGCTTGCGCGCCGGGCGCTTTCCGGAGTAGCGGGTGACATCGAACTTGTCGGCGTCCGGGTATACCCGATCATCCCGGCTGGCCGAGGCGGTGAGTACGACCACGCCGTCGCCGCGACGGAATTCGTGCTCGCCGACGGTGGTGTCGGCCAGGGCGACTCGGATGGTGAACTGGGTCGGGGCGTCATAGCGCAGCATCTCGTCCAGCGACGGACCGATCAGTTCCGGATTGTCCCGAAGCAGTTGCAGCTGAGCCGGATTGCGCAGTAGTGCGAGCATGCCGTTGCCGATCAGGTTGATCGAAGTCTCCATGCCCGCGACCAGCGTCAGCAGCGCGATCCCGATCACCTCGGGCTCGGTCAGCTGCGCACCGCTCGCGGCCACCAGCGCGCTCAACAGATCCGGTGTCGGATTCGCCTTCTTCTGCTGGATCAGCCGGGCGAAGTAACCCATGCACTCCATTGCCGCGGTGCCACGTGCGGCCACTTCGTCCGGGCCGAGCAGCGAATCCGGGTCGCTGCCCCGCGCGATCGCCAGCTGCCACTCGCGGAACAATGCGCCATCGGCCGGATCGGCGCCGAGGAGCCGCACCGGCACCATCGCGACGGCGAGGGGTACCGCGAGATCATTGAGCACATCCAGCTCACCACGCCGCACCGCCGCGTCGACCAGGTCGCTGACCACCTGACCGGCGACCGGAACCATCTCCGCCATCAACCGCGGCGTGAATGCCTTCGCCACCAGCTTGCGGTAGCGGCCGTGCTCTGGTGGGTCCATTCGGACGAAGGAGCCCGGAATCGCGGCGGTGGTGTCGCGGAACGGGCTGATTCCGGCGGCGTAGCCGTGGCCCCAGTCCGAGCCGGTCAGGATGGCGGCGCATTCCTCGTAGCGGGTGATCAAAGTGACCGGCACATCGCCGAATTCGTACGGGAACAGTGCTGCGGCATCGCGCACCCGACGGTATGCCGGATACGGGTCCGCCCGCGCACTGGGATCGAAGGCATCGAACGTAATAGGAATGGCTGTACGCCCACCCGTCACCCGGCCGCCACCCCCCATGGAATCGCTCCGCGATGCTGTATTCATTTTCCCTCCAGCCGCACATGAAGTTCGGACATGCCGCGCACGACCACATTCGGCCGATACGGCGGTTCCTCGAGCAGGGTCATGGCGCCGACCCGATCGGCGATGGCACGCAGCACCACCTGCATCTCCAGCCGGGCCAGCGGCGCGCCGAGGCAGTAGTGCAGGCCGAGGCCGAAGGACAAGTGCCGCTCGGCCTTTCGTCCCCTGGCGTATCGCGCGATATCGAACTTGTCGGCGGCCGGGAAGGCGACCGGGTCGCGGTTGGCCGAGGCCAGCAGCACGATCACCGCATCACCGGGCGCGAAAGTCCGTCCTGAAACGGTGATCACGTCGTGCGCCGTGCGAGTGGTGAGGTGCACCGGCGCGTCGTAGCGCAGCACCTCGTCGACGGCGGATTCGCACAGCTCCGGGAATTCGCGCAGCCGCTCGAACTCCTCGGGATTGCGGATCAGCGCGAGCACACCGTTGCCGATCAGGTTGACGGTCGTCTCGTGCCCGGCGACCACGAGAATCAGCAGCGTGCCCAGCAATTCGGTACGAGTCAGCCGAGCGCCCGCGTCATCGGCCTGCACCAGCGCCGTGATCAGGTCGTCGCGTGGGGATTTGCGGCGCTGCTCCACCAGATCGCCGAAGAACTCCAGGAAGGCGTGCACCGCCGCGGTGCGTGCGGCCAATTCCTCGGGCGAGAGCAGCAGATCCGGATCCAGGCCACGGGCGATGCCGGTCGAGATCTGACGCACGTGCTCATGCGCCTCGGCCGGTACGCCGAGCAGCTCACACACCATGGTGAGCGGCAGCGGATAGGCCAGCGCATCCAGCAGATCGACCTCGCCCGCGGCGAGCATTTTCGCCAGCAGATCGTCGACCAGTTGTTCGGCCCGGTCCCGCATGCCGCTGACGGTGCGCGCGGTAAATGCCTTGCTGACCAGTCCGCGCAGCCGAGTGTGCTCCGGCGGCTCCATCCAGAGGAACGAGCCGGGCAGTTCGACATCGCTGTCGCCGTGCAGCAGTTGTGGTTCCTCGGCGTGGCTCCAGCGCGGGTCCTGCATGATCGTCTGCGCCTCGTGGTGACGGGTCACCAAGTGCATATCGTGCGGTCCGGGCACAAAGGGGCCCGCGTCGCGCAGCACCGCATAACTGTCATACGGATTGTGTCGCATATGCGGTGCGACGCTCTCGACGACCGCCAGCTGCACCGGGGTCGACTCCTCGACCGCGGAATGGTCGGAACTCACCGGCAACTCCTGAATGGAATGCGAAATGGACACCGGGCGAAAACAATTCCGGTCCATCGTGGTGCCGTCGCACCCGGCGGTACGGCGACGATTGCCCGTTCCTATCGCGCCATAGCCCGAATACCTTATCGGGCAACGCGATTGAATGATCGCGGATGTTTATCGCAGACCGTAATTCACAATGCGTTCAAGGCGTTGTCACAATTCGCTGTTGTCGTGGCAGACATGAATTCTGCGGAATCGGCCGAAACGCTGCCGGGCCGGCTGGCCCGGATCGCGACCGAGCACCCCGAGGTGGCCGCCACATTTTGGTCGGTTTCGGAAACGCTGACCTACGCCGAACTCGACCGGCTCTCCCACGGAGCTGCCGCAGCGCTGGTCCGGCGCGGAATACAGCGGGGCGAGCCCATTGGCATCCTGTGCCCGAACGCGCCCGAATTCCTGATCGGGCTGTTCGGTGTCGCGGCGGCGGGCGGTGCCGCGACTCCCCTGCCCCTGCCCGCCGGTTCCGCGCAGCTGAGCGGATATCCGCAGAAGCTCGCGACCATTGTGGCGGCCGCCGGGATGCGCACGGTGCTGGTGTCGCACCGCTTCGCCGATCTGGCCGCGCTGCTCGACACCGCGGTGAACGTCGAATTGGTCGACACCGCAACGCTATTCACCGAGGACAGCACCCCGCTGCCCGCAATCAACGCCGACGATCTGGCCATCGTGCAGTTCACGTCCGGCAGCACCGCTACCCCCAAAGGCGTTCGCCTGACCCATCACAACGCCCTCAGCGGGCTGGCCGCGATCCGCACCGGAATCGCGCTCGACCTGACCGATCAGGGCGGATTCTGGCTGCCGCTGTTCCACGATATGGGCCTGTTCGGCACGTTGTCGGCGATCCTGCGCGGAATTCCGGCGCACGTCTGGTCGCCGCTGGCATTCGTCAAGGATCCGGCCCGCTGGCTCGCGGAATTCGCGGCCAGCGGCACCACGATCACCGCCATGCCGAATTTCGGCTACGAGGCGCTGCTCAACGCCATCCCGGCGGACGAGGTCACCGACTACGACCTGCGGCGCTGGCGCATTGCCTTCAACGGTTCCGAACCGATCTCCCGCGATGTGGTCGAGGCGTTCTGCGAGCGTTTCGCGCCCGCCGGTTTCGCGCCCTCGACGATGTTCGGGGTGTACGGCATGGCGGAGGCCACCCTCGCCGTGGCCTTCCCACCGCTCGGCCGGGAGCCGCTGTTCGAGTGGGTTGACCGCGCGGGACTCGCGGAAGATGCTCGGGCACAGATTGTTTCGCCCGACACACCCGGAGCGCGCGCCGTTGCCGGTGTCGGCTCCGCCGTAGCCGATCTGCGACTGCGGATCGTGGATCTCGATACCGGCGAAGAACTTCCGGACGGCGCGGTCGGCGAAATCCACATCCAAGGCCCCTCGGTCACCGACGGCTACCTGACCGCCGACCCGTCGAGCGTGGCGGAACTGCACACCGAAGGCTGGCTGCGCACAGGCGATCTCGGCTACCAGCGCGATGGTGAACTCTTCGTCACCGGCCGCTGCAAGGACATGATCACCGTGCGCGGCGTCAACTACTACGCCCAGGATGTCGAGGCCACCGTAGGCGACCTCGACGGCATCTACAAGGGCCGCTGCACCGCCGCAACCGACCCCGACGGCGCGGATGTCATCGCGCTGATCGCCGAATCCGAATGCACCGGCGCCGCGGCAGACGCGCTCGCCGATCAGATCCGCGGCCGCATCTCCACCGAACTCGGACTTGCCGCAGTCGCGGTGTATCTCGTTGCACCACGCAGCATTCCACGCACCAGCAGCGGCAAACTGCAGCGCCTCGCCGCCCGCGACCTCATCTCCCCACGGCAATGACCTTCGACCGAACTGGAGCCTCCTGTGCACAGCTATGAAGTCTTCCGTCACTACGAGCGCCTGCATTGGCGGCTGACCGATCTGGACCTCGACTCCGTCGACCGCGCACTTGTCCGCCCCGAATACGTGACCCTGGCCAAGAGCGCGACGATGGGCGAATCAAATGTCATCGCCGCGGTACACGGCTTCATGAACGAATTCGTCGACGACTACGACTTCTCCACCTTCGCCGTGGTGTGGGGCTACCAGGAAGTGCAGCACCACTACGCTTTTCGCTCCTGGCTCGGCGCCGTCGGCGAGAGCGTGGACGAGAAGGCCGTCGACTCCATGCGCGAGCCGTACGCGCCCGGTAGCACTCCCTCGGCCACCCTGGCCACCAATATCATCTCCGAACTCACGGTGAACCACATCTACCGCGCCGTCGCGAGCTGGGTGCAGGAGCCGGTGCTGAAGGGCCTGCTGCTCGATGCGAGCCGCGATGAGGCCGGACATGCCCGCGAATTCATCCATTACGCCACCAAGCGGCTGGAGCAGCGCCCCGAGGAGCTGCCATCGGTGCTGGAGACCCTCTACGTCTACAGCTCCGAGGCCAAGATCAAGCATCCGGTGAGCACCTTCAAGGCGGGCATCAGCGAACTCGGCGACCACGAGACCATCGACACCGGATTCGATCTGTTCCTCGAACAGGTCGCCGCCGAGGGTGAGCTGGAGGTGCTGCACGACAAGGTGCGTCGCACCTTCGCCAATATGACCGGCCTCGACCTGTCCTCCAATGCGAAGGTCCGCCGCGCCCTCGCCGACGCGATCGCCTAGCTCATGGAGCGACACAGCTCGGTCCAGGTGCCGTGGTCGGTGATTCCGGACTACCACTGCTTCGGCTGCTCCCCGCACAACGCGTCCGGGCTGCGCCTCGAGTTCGAACCACATCCGGACGGCCTACAGGCCCGGTTCCGGCTCGGACGAAGCTTCGAGTCCTACCCGGGGGTTGTGCACGGCGGGCTCATCGGCGTGATCTGCGATGAGGTGATGGGCAATCTCATCGTGCTGGCCCGCCACCATCCCGCATTCACGGTCTCGCAACGCACCCGATTCATTTCCCCACTGCTGATCGACCGTGAATACCACTGTGTGGCAACACTATCCGATTCGCAGCACCCGATTCAGGCGTCCGCCGAGATCCTGGACGCCGACGGCACCGTCTGCGCCACCTCCAACGCGGCCTATCAGCGGTTCGAACTCGATGCGGTCCGCCATCAACTCACCCTCCGCGACGACGAGGTCGCCCTGCTCTCGCACGCACTGACCACCGCGAATGCCCTCTCTTCGAATGGAGTTCAGCAATGACCCACACCGCCGACGACATCCTGCGCACCGTCACCGATATCGCCGCCACCGAGACCGGCATCGCCGAGGCCGAACTGCGGCCCGACGTCGACCTGCGCGGCATGGCTGGCGTCGATTCGGTGCGCGTGCTGCGCATGGTCGCCAAGATCGAACGCACCTACGACATCGAGCTGGAGGACCAGGACGTGTTCGGTCTCTCCACGCTCGCCGATGTCGTCAAGGTGGTCGATCGGGCCCTGCACGAGGCGGCGGCATGACCGTCACCGCTGATACCAACCAGCACTACGACCTGGATCCGGATATCTTCGGCCAGTTCCTCGACCCGCTGCGCAAATACAGCTCGGCGCTGTACAACTCGCCGACCGATACTCTCGAACAGGCGCAGCGGCAGAAGCTGCGCTTCGTCGCCGATCGGCTCGGACTGCGCGGCGGGGAACGACTGCTCGATGTCGGCTGCGGCTGGGGTTCGCTGATCCTGTTCATGGCCGAGGAATTCGGTTGCGACACAATGGGAGTCAGTCCGGCACCGCGCCAGCACGAGTACATCGCCGAACAGGCCGTCGCACGTGGTGTCACCGTACGGGTACACACCAAGGTCGGACACTTCGAAGAGCTCGACCTGCCGGTGCGCAGCTTCGACGCGGTGACTCTGCTCGGCTCGATCGTGCATATGCCCGACCTCGGCGCGGTTTTCCGGCGTGCACGGGCGGTGCTGCGGCGTGGTGGCGCACTCTATGTCTCGGAGAGCTGTTTTCGAAATGCTTCCGCCCGCAATGCCTTCGACACCCGCGTCGGCACCGAATTCGTCCGCGAGGACATTTTCGGCTGGGGTGATCTGCGCCCACTGTCGGAGCTGCTGACCGCCGCCGAGGACGCCGGTTTCTCGATCATCGCGGTGGACGACCTCACCGAGCACTACCGCCGCACCATCGATGACTGGATCGCCAATGTCGACGCGGCCGCCGAGCGCATCGACGCGCACGGCCCCGGGCTGGCCGCGAAGCTGCGGCACTACCTGGAGATCGCCAATGCCGGATGGGGCTATACGACCAAGCATTACGCGCTGACCTGTCGCAATGCCCGGTAGGAGACGCAGATGAATATGGAGTCAGCTCTGATTCCGGTCGACGAGGTGGCCGCCGCGGTCGACGGCTTCCTCGCCGCCTCTCCGGTCACGCGGGCCTGGGATGTGGAGACCGCCTTCGACTGGTCGCTGGCCGATGCGGGCCGGCTCACCGAGGGGCAGCGCTCGGCGGTGCAGTTCGTCACCCTCATCGAGGATCATCTGCCCGGTTATTTCGATGTGTACCACCGGCATTTCCCGGTGGACGACACCGTGGACCGGGCCACCTTCGTCCACAACCGCGAGCTCTACCACTTCACCGTGCGGTGGGCGCTGGAGGAGGATACCCACGCACGCGCGCTCACCCGATACCAGGAAGCGTCCGGTATCGCTGAACGTAGCTCTCTCCGTGAAGAATTGGCGATCGAGGGACAGAAGCCGTTCGATCTGCCCTACGACCACCCGGTGCAGTTCTTCGCCTATGCGCTGGTGCAGGAGAAGGCGACCCAGATGTACTACCAGCACCTGCGCGATGTGGTCGACGACCCGATCCTGGCGGCGGTGCTGGGCCGGTTATCCCGTGACGAGGCAAGGCATTTCAGCTTCATGGCCGATGTGGTCGGGCGCTATCTGCGGGTGCAGGGAGATGCGACCGTGGAGCCGATCCGCGATGTCATCGCCAATTTCCGCATGCCACTGGCCGATACCATGCGCGGCTACTGGCGGTGGGCGCTGAAGATCGCCGATGTGGCCTCCTACGACCACACCGAGGCCTATGAGCATCTGGTGAAGGTGATCGACCGGACGGTGGATGCCAGATCCGACCGGCTCGACGAATTGGTTCGTTTCATCGGCGAGTGCAACGCGCTGGCCTGACAAATAGCCCTGCCTCCACATGTTCGGAGGCAGGGCTATTTATTTCACTGCTCCGGATTCAGCACCAGAATCGTGGTCGAGCCATGCGCGATCAACTTGCCGTTCGCATCCACGATCCGCCCCTCCGCTGTCGCGGTGCGGCGCCCGACGTGAATCGCATTGGCCTCACATGTGAGCCGCGATCCGTCCAATGTCACCGACCGAATGAAATTCACCTTCAGCTCCAACGTCGTATATGCCACGCCGTCACCGAGTTTCGTGAATACCGCACTCCCCATCGCGGTGTCCATGAGCGTCGCGATCACCCCGCCGTGCACCGTGAACATGGCGTTGATGGTGGCCGGATTCGGATCGAGGTAGTACCGGGTGTACCCGTCCCCCGCCGTCTCCAGCCGAATCCCCAGCGACGCGCCGACCCCCAGATTCTCCTGCAGCCCCCGCTCGAATACCGCCGTCAATTCCTCGACGCGGGTGGCGACGGTCCCATTGCTGTGAGTATCGATGCTGGTCATGGCCTCTTCCTCCCTGGCGAACAATGCCAGCTCATTCGACCAGCGCCCGGTGAACTCCACCTGGCCACGACCCACTGCATACCCAGCTTCGATCGGCTGATCGAAATCAGAGGTCGGCGACCGCGTGCACCAATTCGGCGATCTGCTCGAAGTCCTCGTCCACGAACGGGCCGGGGCGGCCGAGTACGACGTGCTGGATGCCCACATCCGCAAAGCGGGCGAATGAATCTGCCTGCTCGGCAACCGATTTATCCGGGTACCAGTACGCGACCATGGTCTTTTCGATGTCCTCGTACGGACGGCCGACGGCTTCGCAATGCCCGCGCAGGACTTCGAGCTTGGCCGCGACGGTCTCGGCGGATTCACCGAACAGATTGCAGGCGTCGGCGTATTGCGCGACCAAGCGCAGTGTCTTTCGCTCACCTTGGCCGCCGATCATGATGGGCGGATGCGGCCGGGTCAGCGCGTTGGGGACGTTGAGCGGGCGTTCGAGCGTGTAATGCTGTCCGTGGAAAGGCTTTTCGGAGCCCGCCCACATCTGCTTCGCGATCCGCAGGGTTTCCTCCAGGCGCTCGTATCGCTCGGAGGTCGGCGGGAAGAACAGGCCCAGACCCGCGGCTTCATCGCCATTCCAGGCCGCGCCGATGCCGAGCCAGGCACGGCCACCGGAGAGCACATCGAGGGTCGTGACGCTCTTGACCAGCAGACCCGGATCCCGGTAGCTGACGGCGGTGACCAAAGCGCCGAACCGAATTCGCTCGGTCCGCGCCGCGATGTACCCCAGCGCGGCGTAGGCCTCGAGCATGTCGTGTTCCGCGGGACCGTTCGAGCCGATCTGGAACAGATGATCCATGACGAATACCGAGTCGAGCCCGGACTGATCGGCGGCGCGCACGATCCGGTCGACTCGCGGGCCGATCGCACCCGGTGAATCCGGCCAGGTGAAGTCGGCAAGGGAAATACTCAGTCGCATGAGCCGAGCCTGGCACGACCGGGGCGCGCCGGGGAGGCATCGTCGGTCCTAGGACAGCAGTGGCCTACGCCCGGACATCGAGTTCCACCACCGGGCCTGGTTCGCCCGGTCGGTCGCCGGCTTGCAGCCAGCGGTCGATGCACTCCAGCAGTTCGTCGGGGTCGACGGGCTTGGTGATGTAGTCACTGGCGCCGGATGCCAAGCTCTTCTCTCGATCGCCCGCCATGGCCTTCGCGGTGACCATGATGATCGGGAGCCGGTCGAAGCGGGGCATTCTCCGTATCGCCGCCGTCGTGGCGTATCCGTCCATCTCCGGCATCATCACGTCCATCACGATTACATCGACACCCGGGTTGGCCTGCAGTGTTTCGATGCCTTTTCGCCCGTTGGGCGCATGGTCCACCGACATCCCGTTCAGTTCCAGCACTCCCGCGATCGCCAGGACATTGCGGGCATCGTCATCGATGATCAGGACCTTGCGTCCGGCCAGTCTGGGCTGGTCTGCCTGCCGCGCCGGTGTTTCGAGCTCCGTGCGGTGCGGATGGGTCAGCAACAGGATGAACCGTTCGCAAAACTCATCGGGCGAAGCCACCAGTTCGACCTGCTGGTCCCGGGCATCCGCCTCGATACGCCGTTCCTGTTCGGGGCCGAGTTCATAGACCGGATGTGCAAGCAGCGGAATACTTCTCGACTCCGTGCCCTCGCGGAGCTCACGCAGGAACTCCGGCGTGCAGACGCCCGGCAGGCTCGCGTCCAGCAGGACACACCGGTATGGACAGGCCGGCAATGCCTCGATTGCCTTGTCGGAGGTACCGACGGACTCGATGCGGACCGACCCTGCGGTGTCCGCAAGTGCCCTGACGACCCCACGGACCATCCGGGTCAGCGGCCTGCTGTCCTGGTCTTCTATGACAAGTATGGAACGATCGATCGGCTTCGACCGCGTCCTGGACTCGGCCGCGACCTCCAGTTGCGGTGTCACCGGAAGATAGACCGTGAACGTACTTCCGACGCGGAGCCGGCTTTCGGCACGAATCTCACCGCCGAGCAAGTTCGCCACCTGCCTGCTGATCGACAGGCCGAGGCCGGTACCGCCGTATCGCCGGCTGGTGGTGCCGTCGGCTTGCTGAAACGCGGTGAAGATGTTCTCCAGATTTTGCTCTGCGATACCGATTCCGGTGTCGCTCACGGAGAACGCGATGCGGTCGTCCTGTCGCCACACACTGAGCCGGATCATGCCTTTGTCGGTGAACTTGACCGCGTTGGACAACAGATTGCGCAGCACCTGCCGCAGCCGCTGCTCATCGGTGTTGAGGTGAGTGGGAACGCCCGGTTCGACATCGACCTCGAACTCGAGGCCCTTCTGGCTGATGAGCGGCTGGAACGTTGTCTGCACGTATTCCAGCAGCTGCTGCAGCGGCACGAACTCCCTTTGAATGTCCATCTTCCCTGCCTCGACCTTGGACAGGTCGAGAATATCGTCGATCAGCTGCTGTAGATCCTTGCCGGCGGACTGGATCACGTTGGCGAATTCGACCTGCTTCGAGGTCAGATTCCGGGTGGTGTTCTGCGCCAATATGCCCGCAAGGATAAGCAGGCTGGTCAACGGTGTGCGCAACTCGTGCGACATGTTCGCAAGGAACTCCGACTTGTACTTCGACGCCAGCGCGAGCTGTTGGGCACGTTCCTCGATCTCTTGCCGGGCTTGTTCGATTTCGAAGTTCTTGATTTCGATATCGCGGTTCTGGCGGACCAGCAGCTCTGCCTTTTCTTCGAGTGCCGCATTGGACTGTTGCAGCTCGCCCGCAAGTCGCTGCGATTCCTGGAGCAGGGCGTCGGTGCGCGCGTTGGCCATGATCGTGTTGGCATTCACGCCGATGCTTTCCATCAGCTGTTCCAGAAAATCTTGTTGTACCAGCGTGAACCGGCTGAAGGAGGCCAGCTCGATCACACCGAGCACCTGGTCCTCGAACACGATCGGCAACACGATCAGGTTGACCGGTCGCGCGGCCCCGAGACCGGAGCTGATCTGGACGTAGTCCGGCGGTGTCCGATCGACCACGATCGCCTTTTTGGTCAGCGCCACCTGCCCGACCAGCGACTGGCCCAGCTCGAATGCGACGTTGTCCGCATTGCGCCCATAGCCCGCGATCAGCCGCAACTGCACGCGGTTGTCTTCGGATTCCATGAAGAAGAACGCACCGTACTGGGCGCCGACGAGCGGGGTGAGCTGGTTCATGATCAGATGGGCGACCGCGCTGAGATCCCGGTGTCCCTGTAGGCGTCCAGACATCCGCGCCAGGTTGGTATTGAGCCATGCCTGCTCTTCGTTGGTGCGGGTGGTTTCGCGGAGGGACTGCACCATTGTGTTGATGTTGTCCTTGAGTTGGGCGACCTCACCTTGCGCTTCGACAGAAATCGATCGGGTGAGATCTCCGGTCGCCACCGCGCTCGCGACCTCGGCGATGGCACGCACCTGACGCGTCAGGTTGCCCGCGAGTTCATTGACGTTCTCCGTCAGTCGCTTCCAGGTTCCGGATACGCCCTCGACCTCGGCTTGTCCGCCGAGCCGACCATCCTTACCTACCTCGCGTGCCACCCTGGTCACCTCGGCGGCAAACGCCGACAACGTGTCGACCATGGTGTTGATCGTGGTCTTGAGCTCCAGGATCTCGCCGCGCGCATCGACGTCGATCTTCTGCGACAGGTTGCCGCGCGCCACGGCCGTGGTGACCTGGGCGATCGAGCGAACCTGGCTGGTCAGGTTGCCCGCCATCGAGTTCACATTGTCGGTGAGACTCTTCCAGGTGCCTGCGACATTGGGCACGCGCGCTTGCCCGCCGAGGATGCCTTCGGTGCCCACTTCCGCGGCGACGCGGGTGACCTCGTCGGCGAACGAAGACAAGGTATCGACCATCGTATTGATGGTCTGCGCCAGCGCGGCGACCTCGCCCTTGGCCTCGACGGTGACTTTCTGCGACAGGTCGCCGCGCGCAACCGCGGTAGCGACCTGGGCGATCGAGCGCACCTGATCGGTCAGATTGTCCCCCATTACATTGACGGACTCGGTCAGGCCCTTCCAGGTACCGGATACGCCTTTCACATCGGCCTGGCCACCGAGCCGCCCCTCCGTACCAACCTCACGAGCGACGCGGGTGACCTCGTCAGCGAACGAAGACAAGGTATCGACCATCGTATTGATGGTGTCCTTCAGCTCCAGGATCTCGCCCCGGGCATCGACCCGGATCTTCTGCGACAAATCCCCGCGCGCAACCGCGGTAGCGACCTGGGCGATCGAGCGCACCTGATCGGTCAGATTGTCCGCCATCACATTGACGGACTCGGTCAGGTCCTTCCAGGTACCGGATACGCCTTTCACATCGGCCTGGCCACCGAGCCGCCCCTCCGTACCAACCTCACGAGCGACGCGGGTGACCTCGTCAGCGAACGAAGACAAGGTATCGACCATCGTATTGATGGTGTCCTTCAGCTCCAGGATCTCGCCCCGGGCATCGACCCGGATCTTCTGCGACAAATCCCCGCGCGCAACCGCGGTGGTTACCTGGGCGATCGAGCGCACCTGATCGGTCAGATTGTCCGCCATGAAGTTCACCGACTCCGTCAGGCCCTTCCAGGTGCCCGAGACTCCCAGCACCTGGGCTTGGCCACCGAGTTGACCTTCGGTACCAACCTCGCGAGCAACGCGGGTGACCTCGTCGGCAAACGAGGACAAGGTATCGACCATCGTATTGATGGTCGACTTCAGCTCCAGGATTTCGCCACGCGCATCCACGGTGATCTTCTGCGACAAGTCGCCCTTCGCCACCGCGGTCGTCACCTCCGCGATCGACCTGACCTGCGCGGTGAGATTGCCCGCCATGATGTTCACCGATTCGGTGAGGTCCCGCCATGTTCCCGACACGCCGGGCACCTGTGCCTGACCGCCTAGCCGTCCCTCATTGCCCACCTCTCGGGCGACACGGGTCACCTCACCGGCAAACGCCGAGAGCTGATCCACCATCGTGTTGATGGTGTTCTTCAGCTCCAGCAACTCTCCCTTGACATCCACGGTGATCTTCTGTGACAGGTCACCCCGCGCCACCGCCGTCGCTACGCCGGCGATGTCGCGGACCTGAGCGGTGAGGTTGTCCGCCATCGCATTCACCGAGTCGGTCAGATCCTTCCAGGTGCCCGAGACCCCGGGCACCGACGCCTGGCCGCCGAGCTTGCCCTCGGTGCCCACTTCTCGGGCGACACGGGTGACCTCGGTGGTGAACAGTGAGAGCTGGTCCACCATGCCGTTGAACACGGTGGCGATCTCGTCCAGCAGCGGATCACCGACCTTGGGCAGGGACCGCCGGAAGTCACCATCGCGTACCGCTTTGAGCCCGTCCAAAAGGGGCTGCAGGCGTTCTTCGTCGTTGCTGCCTACTCGATCCATGGTCACGGTGTCGTGGACCATTAGCTGTACCTACCTAACTTCGCCTGTGCGGCCGCTCAGTACCCGAGGTCGACGTCGAAGCAATCCTGGCCGGCGGCGACCCGCCGGATAGCGTCCAGTAGGTCGTCGAACATTCCGGTCTTGAGCACCAGGCCGGCGCCACCCGCCGCGATCACGCGGTCGACGATGGATTGGTTCGCATCCCCGGTGAAGACCAGCACCCTGGCCTCCGGGGCGACAATGCGCAGCCGCTCGATCGCATCGATCCCATCTCCATCGGGCAGTCGCCGGTCGAGCAGGATGACGTGCGGATGGTGACGGCTTGCAGCACCAATGGTGTCCTCGACCGAGCTCGCTATTTCGATGACCTCGATGTCGTCGACGAGCTCGAAGGCGGAGTCCAACGCCATCACCACCATAGGGTGATCTTCCGCCACCAGTAGCCGGGTTTGACCAGGGCCGACATCGGCCGACATAAATGTCAGTCTACATCGATGCCGGTTCGTTGCTGACGGATTTCTACCAGCCGTACTTTCTGATAGAAATTTCATCATCTCAATCGAATAGACACAATATTCCTACCATCCTGCGGTCGTGTCACAGGATGGTGACCGCACCTTCGGCAAGCTGTCGACGTCGGCGCAATACTGCTGCAGCCTACCGCCGATACAGCGATTGACACAGGTCCTGGCGGTGATTGATTGCGCATTATTGCATCGCCACAGATCGGGGCACACGTATATCAGCGGCAACCCTCGTCACCACACCGCGAGTGAAGCAGCATCGAGCCTGCCGTCCGCCGATGTCGCTGCGGGGATCGGGCGACATACCGTCGAGTACCTGCGGCGGGGCAGCCTTCGAGCTTCACATGATGGTTATCGGTGTCGGGGAGACACGGCTATGCGGAGAATATACGACCTATACATCTCGGAAATAGGTTGGCGGATAGGTATAGGACGGACTGGGATATTCAATAATCGCGAACCAATTGTCAGGCGATCTAGCAGCGGAGCGGTCCGCTGACCTCATTTTGCGCTAAATATAGAACAGCTCACCGCTGATTGCTTTTAGTACCACAAACCGCGCAATTCTGATGAGGCTGCCACATGAGTAGCTAGTTTATTGCGGCACTCGAACAGATTCGTAGCTAGGTCCCCGGCCGTGAAACTCGTCGACACGCGATTCCGGGCCAATTATTACGACGACTCATCCCACCGATGAATATCGAAGGACGCCACAGCGGCGGCACCGAAACAAGCCTTGTTTCAGCAGATTCCTAGGACAATAGTGGCGGGGATTCCGGGAAGGCGATCGGGAGCGCGGTGAGTGCGCGGTGGAAGGGACCCGGCCGCCAGGTCAGCTGCTCGGGCGGCACCGCGAGGCGGATCTCGGGCAGCGCGTCGAGTAGTTGGTCGATGGCGTCCTGGGCGATCATGTAGGCCATCGAATTCGCGGGGCATACGTGTGGTCCGGCGCCCCAGGCCAGATGGGAGCGATTGCCCGCGTACTGATTCGCGACGATCGCCGGATCGGTGTTGCAGGCGGCGATGCTGATGACGACCGGCTGGTGGGCGGGTAGCCAGACATCATCGATCAGGATCGGCTGGCGCGGAAATGTGATGCAGAAATTCGCCATCGGCGGATTGTTGAACAACACCTCGTCGAGCGCGTCCCTGGTCGACATGGTCCCGCCGAGCACGCTGCCGCCGAACCGCTCGTCGGTCAGGATCAGCAGCAGGGCATTGACGATCAGATTCTGCTGCGGTTCGATGCCCGCGCCGTACAGCGTGCCCAACTGGTGCACCATCTCGGTATCACTCAGCGCCGCCGGATGCCGCAGCATCCGGGTGGTGATGTCGTCGCCGGGCTCGATGCGTTTGAGCTGGGTCAATTCCAGCATCGCCCCGACGAGCAATTGGTTGCCGTGCTCGGCATCGATGCCCTCGAAGATCGCGGCCATACCGGTCGCGGCCTGCTGCGCGATATCGTCCGGGCACCCGAGCATGGCGTTGAGCACCGTGAAGGCGAGCGGAAACGCGTACTGGCGCACCAGATCGGCCGCCCCGTCGCCGCAGAACGAATTGATCAGCGGAACAGCGAGTTTCGCCACCGTATCGTGCAGGTGGTACTGATCGACCTTCTCCAGGCCCGCGACATTGGTCTGCCGATACCTGGCATGCGCTTCACCGGCATTGCGCAAGGCATTCGGTCGCCACTGCATCATCGGCAGCACCGGGCAGTCCGCGGCCACACTCTGCTGCCAGGTGCGCGGATCGGCCGGAAAATGATCCGGATCATTGAGGATCTGCAACGCCGAGTAGTAGCCGACCACCAATGTGGCGGGCACCCCCGGCGCCAGATCCACCGGGACCAGCGCACCGTACCGCTCCCGCATATCCTGATACGCCCGATGCGGATCCGCCGCGAATTCCGGCGTGTACAACGCCACCCGCGGCCCATCCGTGCCGATCGGCGAAGTGAACGGTGCACGGCTGTGCGCCGAAGACGGCATCGTCATCGAGAAAACTCCAGGCAATCGAAATACAAGCTCTGTGAGCCTATGCACCCACCCATCGCCACGCACCCCGAACGCCGATAACGCCCTCACATGCTCAGACGAATTCGACCGAATCGATGCGCCAGTCCCGACCGGAGCGCTGCAGGGTCACCTTGGCGGTGAGGTCGATGCTGTCGACAACGGTGCCGTCGGGGGCTTTGACATCCTGGGTGATCATCGCAGCTTTTCAGGGATAGACCAGGCTCCGTTGACATACCTTGGCTCTCTAAATTACCTTTGCTTACAAAGCAATCGTGTCGCACCTGACCCTCATAGTCCCACGCGAACGCGCGGGTCCCACGCTCCACAGAGGAGAACCAATGTCCGAACCAGTCGTACGGCCCAGGGCACTGACCATCGGATTGCATCCACGAGCCATGGACTACAACCGCTTCCCCGACCTGGACGAGGCACAACTGACCGCCAGGATCGGCGCCGCGAACGATGCCCTGCGGGACACCGAATTCGACATCACCCCATACCTGGTCGGCACATCGCCCGACGAAGCCGAAACCGAAATCCGAACCCTGCTCGCCAACCAGCGATTCGACCTCGTCATGATCGGCGGTGCGATACGAGCCTTCCCCGACCACACCCCGCTGTTCGAGCACATCATCAACGCCGTAGTCGAGGCGGCACCGGGAATTCGATTCTGCTTCAACACTTCCCCCGAGACCACCCTCGACGCCCTCCGCCGAGCATCCGCATCCATGTGAACTCGCGATACGCGCCACCGCCGAAACGATCGTCCAGCGGTCGCCGTGGCGAGCCATGGACGAATAGCCGACGCCCGGACGCGGCGCGCGATGGTGGTACCACCCCACCCCGAACGCCGATAGCACCACCCATGTTCGCCCACAGGCTGGTCAGACGATCATCATGCGCTGACGACATAGGTCTCTCGCGCGAGACCAATTGCGCCATTGCATGGTGATCATCAGTCCAGATCCCGAGGCTGGTCGGTGATTCTGCTTCGCATGGCGTCGACGATGGTGTCGCCGAGGGCGGTGAGTGATCCGGCGGCCGCCAACTGCGCAATACCTTCAGCGGTGAGCATGTGGACCTCGGCGAAGCGACGCTCGGCGGCCACGGCGGCGGCTCCGGTCGCGACCGTGCGCTGGACTCGCCAGAAGTCGGTGATGGCGAGGTGAGCGTAGGTGCTGTGCAGTAGGCCTTCGATCGGGCGTGGATGCGAAAAACACGGTGGACGGTAGCGCGGTTCGACATCTGCGCGGTCGTACAGTTCGAAGGCATCCATCATTGCGCCGAGCTTCACATGCTGGAATTCGTGTACCAGCAGTTCGGCGAGTGATTGCGGATCCAGGTGCCGGGCCGCGATACCCACGGCGCCGAATGCCAGTCTCGCCGAGGCGCTTCGGTTCGTCGAGCCATCCGGTCGCAGCGGCAATATCGTCCGCAGACCCGCGCGCAAGCCGGGCAGATACGCAGGCAGATGTTCTTCGAGGAATTCGAGAGCGCCTACGAAAACCTGCTGCCAGTGCTCGGCCTCGGCATCGCTCAACCGTCCGGTCGGGTGAATTTCGCTGCCGCGATAGGGCAGCGCTCGATAGGGATCGGTGTCCTCCAAGGTCACGGTCAGCTCGCCATAGGTCAGCCTGCGCACCGGCTCTGCCAGCACGAGGTCTCCCTGGCCGGTATCAATCCACGCCCGCTCCGAAGCCCGCAACGCACCGAACATCGGCAACGGCGCCACACAGTCGCGCACCGGCACCGGAAGACGCAGATCCGCGCCTGCCAGTAGCGCGGCGCTGGCAGCAATCGCCTCCAAGTGGTGCACATCGGCGGCGACGAACTCTGCGCGACTGATGTTTTCGAGCAGCGCGGTCGCCCACACCCGGGTGTAGGGATGTGCGAGCACCGCCGCCACCGCGTCCGGTGCCGATGCGTCCAAGCCCACCAGCACATCCCATGCGGCGGCGAAGCGCAGATCATTGTGCGGGCCGAATCTGCCTACCGCCGCCAACAATTCGCGTTGCACCGACGCTTGGGCCTGCACCAGCCAACGCACCGTCGCCGCGTCACCTAAACCCGCTGCCAGTTGGGCGAATTGATCCTCCGACAGACTATGTGCGGACTCAACCGACGCCACGGTTCGCCTTCATGCGCTCGTCGAATGTGGCACGGTGCGCTTCGGCGGCCCGTACGGCAGCACTTTCGGCGGTGGGCTCGACCGATTCGGCGAGCCATAGCTGCACCGTCGCACTCATGCCCGCGACGAACCGCTCCCCCAGCGGGGTCAGTGATCCTGATGCCTGGAGTTGGCGTATTGCTTCCGCGGTCATCATGCGCCACCGCACGAATTCCCGCTCCGATTCCTGCCGCTGCACCCCCTCGGCCTGAGTGCGATGCACCCGCCAGAAGTCGGTTACACCGATATGCGCGTACGTGCCCTGCAACAGGCCCTCGATCGGACGCGGGTCCGGTCGCCACGGTGCGTAATGCCGCAGCGTCGTATCGGAGCGGTCGAACAATTCGAACATGTCGAGGATGGCGCCCATCTTTACGTGCTGGAATTCGTGTATCAGCGGCAATGCCGCCGATACCAGCGCCCGTCGCAGCCCGATGCCGACAGCACCGAAAGCCAGTCGCATGGAAGCACTTCGGTCGTATTTCTCATCCGGATCCATCGGCATGACCGCGCGCAAGCCGGCGCGCAACCCGGGCGCGTAAACGGGAAGATGCGCGTCGATGAAGTCGATCCCCTCGGCGAAGGCGAGCTGCCACCGGTGTGCCTCGGCATCGCTGAGCCGATCGGCCGCGTAGCTGTGGCCGATGCGGTAGGGGTCGGTGTCCTCCAGCGGAACGGTCAGGTCGGTGGCCGTCAGCCGGCGCAATGGATACATCAGATCCAGCTCCTCGACCGAGCCGGTGTCGATCCAAACCTGTTCGCCCCCATTAGCTTTCAGCACACCGAAGGTAGGCAGTGGCGCAACGCCGCCGCGCACCGGCACCGGCAGCCGCAAATCCTTACCCGCGTGCAGCGCCGCACTCGCGGCAACCGCTTGCAGGTGATAGACGTCCTCGGCCACCGCCTCGCCCTTGCTCACCCCTTCCAGCAGGGCGATGGCCCACACCCGGGTGTACGGATGCGCCAGTACCGCGGCCACCGCGTCGGGCGACGAAACATCTAGAGAGACGAGCACATCCCATGCCGCCGTGTATCTTTCGTTATCCTGCGGACCGAATCGGCCGACTGCGGCCAATAATTCGCGCTGTAGCGAGGACTGCGTCTGCGCCAGCCAGCCCACCGTGTCCGCATCACCGAAACCGGCTGCCAGTTGATCGAATTCGTCATCGGATAGGCTGTGCGACGCAGCGACGGCGTCATGTGCGGAGGTTTGCGCGCCGCCTCTACCCGCCGCGGCTTCGGACTCGGCCACGTGATCGATCATCTCCTTCAGATCGGAGCAGTAGACGGAAGGGTTGTCGAAATCGGTGCCCGGCCGGTATCGGTGCGGGTAGAAGCCGCCACCGCAGACCTGAACCACCTCACAGGACCGGCAGGTGGCGCTGACGCCATCGATACCGTCGCGACGCACGGTGATTCCGGGGAGCACGGCAGCCTCGTCGAGGCTGTTGTCCCACACGTTCAGTCCGGTCGCCGCGGCGCCTTCGAAGGCGGTCTTGAGCGAATCGACCTGCTCGAGCGTGCCATCGGTTTCGATCACCAGCAGATCCACGGGATCGAGTCCGATGGCCTCGGCGGTGCTCGGACGGCCGTACATGGCCGCCACCACCGATTCGAAGGTGCGCAGCGGCACCGGTCGGCCGTCGGCATTCCATGCGTCGAACATGGCGATGAGCCATTGCGCGTACTCGCCGCCACCGCGCCCCGGGTTGTCCGGATCGCGTGGTATCCGCAAGCCTGGTGGCTGATGCTCCCAATTCGAATGCGGCAGTAGCAGATCCATGCGGGGCGGTTCCTGCTCCAGCAGCCCGCGATAGACGGCGATCGGGTCGTTGGCGATATCCACCGTGCACAGGAGGCCGGAATACAGCGGGCGGTACTGTGGCTTGCGCAAGAGCTCGAGGCTCGCGATCACCTGGTCATAACTGCTGCGTCCGTTGCGGTACAGCCGATGCCGGTCGTTGGCGGCGCGATCCCCGTCCAGCGAAACACCAACCCGCACATTATATTCGGTGAACAGGTCGAGGTACGCCGCGCTGAGCAGGATCGCATTGGTATGGATATGCAGGTTCAGGCGGGCCACCGGAGCGATGGCCGCGTGCAACGCGGCCAGGAATTCCCTGGTCCGGTCCACACCGAGCAGCAGTGGTTCGCCGCCGTGCAACACGATGGCGACCTCGGGCAGCGCATGAGCCGCCGCGTGTTCGGCGATGCGGAACGCAATCCGGGTGGCCGTCGTCGGGGCCAGCCCCATCGGGCGACCACGCCAGGATTGGTCGACGTGCTCATACATATAGCAGTGATTGCACGCCAAATCGCACCGGCTGTGCACCTTGATCACAAACTGACGAAAAGGAAGCGGTTTACGGTTCACGGGCCAGCCGGTATCGACGATGAATACCTGAGCGGTATTCGGATCAGATGAGAGCGGAGCTGAACGAGATGCCGGTGGTCGAGGAGTTGGCCAGATTCGCGAGCAGATCGGTCAGGCTCTGCCCCGAAAGCTGCCCGAGCGGAGTACCCCTCAGATCGGCAACGGCGGACACAACGGTGCGATTGGGTGATTTCATCAGTCATTCTCCTAACGAGCGAAAACCTTTGGCGCTCATGTCAAATGCTACTTGCTACGCGTCACACCCATTCCCAATTTTGGGAGTCCGGTCAGACGATCACCATGTGCCGGTGGCGGCATCGCCCGGTCGATATTCGACCGCTGTCGGAAATGGTCCCGCTGGAGCAGATTTCGACCATCCTCGATGGAGTGATCGATCACGTGGTCGGTCACCGGATGTGGATGCCGGCTCGGATCGGAGCTGCGACCCTCATGACACTCGTTGCGGCTCAGATGAATTCGATCGAGTCGACACGCCCGGTTGATCCGCCGGATGTTCGTCGCCCCGAGTACCGACCATGCTTGGGTCGCCAGCCGATACAGTAGGACGTACCGAGGGAGGGCAGTCATGGAGTTGGTCAAGGGGGCGAATGCGCCGATTGCTGCGGGTGAGGTCCGGGTCGCGGTGGTTGCGGCGGCAGCGGTGGATGTGGCGGCGCTGCTGCTCACGCCCGCCGGAAAAGTTCGCTCCGACAGTGATTTCGTCTTCTACAACCAGCCGACCGCGCCTGGCGTGGACGTACATCCCCCGGACGCCATCCGCATTGTCCCGGGCGCGGTGCCCGGCGATATCGACAAGATTGTCGTCACCGCCAGCCTCGACGGTTCCGGGCCCGCCGACTGGGGACAGGCTGGCCCGCTGCGGATCTCGGTGACCGATGGTGCCAGCGGGGCAGTCCTGGCCACCTTCGTGCCAACCGGTTTGGCCTCTGAGACCGCTCTGATCGCCTGTGAGCTCTATCGGCGTCAGGGTGCCTGGAAGGTGCGCGCGGTCGGCCAGGGGTACGCCAATGGATTGGCCGGTATCGCAGCGGATTTCGGGATCACTGTTGACGACGCCCTGCCGAGCACCAGCCAGCCGGCATCGGCACCCGTCGCGCCGGGCTCGGCCCTTGCCGCGCCGGCAGGCCAGCCGCACGCCGGACAGCAGCACGCCGCACCACAGCCAAAGGCCGCGCCAGAGCCGTACATCGAGCAACTGCCCGCTGCACCACAGCCCTACGCCCAGCAACCACCCGCCGCACCCGTCGTCGCACAGCACCCGGCCGCAACGCCGTATTCAGCCCCAGCGCAGCACTCCGCCGCAGCACCGCAGTTCGGGCAGCCGACGCTGAGCCTTGACAAAGGCCGAGTCTCGTTGCGCAAGAACGAAACCGTCTCGCTCACCAAACACGGCGCGCCGCCGCTGAGCCGCGTACGAATGGGATTGGGGTGGGACCCGGCAGTACACGGCCACAACGTCGACTTGGACGCGTCGGTCATCGCATACGACAACCGAGCCAAGAAGCTGGTCAATGTCTGGTTCCTGAAGCAGGAGGCGTTCAAAGGCGTCATCCGGCACTCCGGCGACAACCTGACCGGCCACGGCGAAGGCGACGACGAGGTCATCACGGTCGACCTCACCGCGCTACCACCCGAGGTCTATGCACTGGTCTTCACCGTGAACTCGTTCGCGGGCCACAAGTTCGACCAGGTCGGCCGAGCGTATTGCCGACTCGTGGACGACCACTCCGATGCCGAACTGGTGCGATTCGAACTGTCCAAGGGCGAGCCGACCACGGGCGTGTTCATGTGCATGCTCACCCGCGGCGCGCACGGCTGGAATATGACCGCCCTCGGCGAATACGCCAAGGGCATGACCGTGCGCAAGATGATCGATCCGGGCAAGCGGTTCGTGCTGACAACCCTCTGATTCAACGACGGCCGCGTACCGAAATGCGCCTTCCGCGCCCAAGCCACCGCTTCGCGAAGCAGCCGAACCCCTTGTGGGTCTTCGCTATTCACCGTAAACGCATCCCACTCGGCTTCCCACCTGCTGAGGGAGCACTCGGATCGACACGTTCGGCCACCGGCCGATTTGGATGTCGTCGACGATCTGGTAGTGCTGTTTTCGGATTGGACGGTGCCTCAGTGAGGATTGGCTTGCTGACCGTGGTAGCCACTGCTGCGATGGCCATGGTGGCCGGATGCTCCTCGTCGCCGCCCGCTGCAACACCCGTGTCGTCTCAGGCTCAACCGACGATGACGCAGGGACAGCTGTGCGATGTTCTGAAGAACTTCTTCACAACCGAGTTGCACGCCGTCGAAGTGCGAGCCATCCCAATCGTCTCGACAGACCTCGTCCTCAGGTTCAGCGGAGGGTGCTCGCTTGCCCAGGGGCAGAACCCGATTGGGAGTTACATGATGCAAAACGCACCGGACGATGCGGACCCAACATGGGGCCGCCGTGGATTCGTGAAACAGCCAGAGCTGGGCGAGGCAGTATGGGTGTACGACCTGCGAACAGATCAAGGGACCCGTTCGAACACGGTACGGTTCGCTACCCGAATCAACAAATGGAACGCAATTCTCGAGATCTGGGACACCGAAACCCGGACGGATAAGGGCGACCTCCACCTGACAGACGACGACAAACGCAAATCCGTTCAATTCCTAACCGAGCTGACCAAAAATTTGCGGTCGATTGATAGGCCTTCATGATCGGCTATGACCAGGCCGCCCGCCGCTATGGCGGGCCGGGGCTGGACGGCTGGCGTGAGTGGCTGATGGCGAATCACCAGCTCGGCAGCAACCTCGTCTGGGAAGCCCAGATCGTACAGATCGCGCTCCCGGATTGGGACGGCGGACGGGATTTCACCCCCCGAGCAGGAAGCTCGTGTCCTCGAGGTCCTGTTCGACAGATTCCATGCCGAACAAGAGACCGCCGATTCGCCGCGTTCTGGGCCACACACAGCTCCGAGCGCCGCAACCATCACCATCCAGCCGCCGTATCGTCAAAATTAGCTGATACCAACATCTTCGAGGGCGACCGGTGTCAATTTCATCGATCAATGATGTCGCAGTTCACCGGCAGTACCGACGACACTCACGACATCTCGGACACCGAAGACGGTCGCTGGCGCCCAGACCGATTCGAATGCCGCGCGGCACCGGGCAACCACCCCCGCATCCTCGATCTGCTCGTTGCCGAACCATTGGCCGTCACCAGCGAAGTGGTTGAACAGGGCCCACTCGTAGGCTATTTCACCTGCCCGTGATCACGGCTGGCCGGCGGCGAACGCCTGTACGGCGTCGAGGAACTCCGGGCCGCCCATGACGTATCCGCCGACGGTTCCACCGATCAGCACACCCGCG
The DNA here is from genome assembly GCF_055584605.1 of Nocardia sp. NPDC102475. Lineage (NCBI taxonomy): Bacteria > Bacillati > Actinomycetota > Actinomycetes > Mycobacteriales > Nocardiaceae > Nocardia > Nocardia sp. NPDC102475. The sequence continues at coordinate 99,793 of NZ_JBVJLS010000002.1, forward strand.
GGGATGCTGATCCCCCATATCAGGGGCAGAAACGCCCCGAGGATGCCGCCCACGATGGCACCTCCGACGACGCCAGGCAGGTTCTTGTTGATTTGCTCCCTGAGCCGGTCGTAGGAGCTGATGTCCTTCAGTTGCGCAATATCTTCTGCCGTCGGGGTCGGTTTCAGCGTCAGGGTGCGGCCGTCCGCACCGATGTGCTGCGCAATCGCGATCGAACGCCCGTCGACGGCGTAGCGTTGCGGCACTTCGGTCACCGCCGCTCCGTCACCGGACTCGAGCACCACCGCACCGTTCTGCGCGATCTCGAACTTGCCATTCTCGACGGTGGTGATGATGACCCTGTCGACTGGCGACACGGTGATCTGGTAGTTGATTCCATGATCCACACCGGAAGTCGTGTCCCCCGCAGTCGGCTGCTCCGTCACGGCCGGCTCTGCATGGGCGGTTGCCGCAGTGATACCCACGGCCGAGACGGCCATGAAAACGGCAGCAGTGATTTTCTCGAACTTCATTCTTCGAATCCCTCCACTCAACTACCCCTGATGGGCGGACCGAGTCAGACCTTAGGCCTCGAATTCAATGGTGTGTGGTACGCCACACACACAGCAGACGACAGATCTGACGACAGCGGCGACGACACCCCACACATCGCCGACGCCGAAGACGGGCGAAACCCGTTGGACATCGGTCGGGTTCGAGCCTGCGCATCCAACTGCACGATGGGGCAGCTTCCCCGTTCCCTATCGGCTCGCCGCGCGGGCGTACTGCGGGGACCACAGTCGTACGACGCTACAGCAATTTTCCCAGTTGACTCGCGCGAATCTACCTCCTCCATGCTGGTCAAACGATCACCATGCGTTCGTGGCGGCATCGGGCGAGAGCCACCAACACCAGCGCATGGTGGTCATCAGTCCAGTTGCGGGAGGGTGAACCGGAGGGTGACGAGTTGGAAAGGTCGCAGCCGCAAGCGGACTCCTGTGCCCTCCGCGGTCGCGGAGGTGTCTGCTGGTAGCGGGCGTTCCAGTAGATCGCAGGCTTGGAATCCGGCGTTGTCGAAGCCTGTGGTCACCAGCGCCGAGGCTCGGCCGCCGTGTCCCTCGTAGACGCGGAGCACGACGTCGCCGCTGCCGTCGTCCGCGAGTTTGACGGCGCTGGTCACGACCGCGTCGTTGTCGATAATGAACAGTGGCGCAACGGGTTCGGCGACACCGGGGCGCGAGGTGGTGAGGTTGATGCGGTAGCCCGCGCGCACGGCATCTCCGATCGAAGCGCCGGGAATCAGGGCGTGCCGGAAGTGGTGGGTACCGTGGTCGGTCTCCGGATCGGGGAACCGGGGTGCCCGCAACAGTGAAAACCGCAGTGTTGTCGTTGTTCCGCCGTCGGCTCGAACAGTACGGGTGACGTCGTGGCCGTAGGTGGAGTCGTTGACGAGCGCCACACCCCAGCCGGGCTCGGCGAAGTGGACGAACCGGTGATTGCAGGCTTCGAACTTCGCGTACTCCCAACTGGTGTTGGTGTGGGTAGGTCGGAAGACGTGCCCGAATTGGGTTTCGGACGCATAGCGGTCGGCGTGGATGTCCAGGGGGAAGGCAAGTTTGAGGAATTTCTCGGTCTCGTACCAGTCGACGGTGGTGTCGATATCCAGACTGCGCGCGCCCGGCCGTAGTGTCAGGGTCTGCTCGACCTTGGAAGACCCGAATGAGCGGCCGATCCGCACCGCCGCTGCGCCATTCGAATCTGGCTCTACCGCAACGAATCCCGCCTCGGTCAGGTCGGTGACCCGGTTTCGGTAGAAGAGATCGACATCCCAAGCGTCCCAAGAGTTCGGGAAATCCGGGTGTAGCTGTAAGAGATTCGCGACCGAACCCGGTGGCAGTGTCTCGCGCTGATGCTCGAGGTCGAACACCGATACGACGAGGCCGCGCGCGTCCACTTCTACCCGCAACAGACCGCTGTCGAGGACGAACCCGCCACCCGCACGCTCGACCACCGAGCATGAATCACCCGAATCCACCGGAGCAGCCGCACCGGCTGGAACCGTTCGCCAAGTATGCGGCGTCGGGTTGAACATATTCGGTCCCACCCGCTCGCCGCCGAGCACCCATTGTGCCCGCTCGATAATCGCCGTCAACTCTTCGGCCACCGCCGCATACGTCTGCTCCGCCTCACGGTGCACCCATGCGATCGACGAGCCGGGCAGGATGTCGTGAAACTGGTTGAGCAGCACCGTCTTCCAGATTCGGTCCAATGCCGCGTACGGGTACTCGAGGTTCTTCCGCACCGCCGCGGTGGCGGCCCACAGTTCGGCCTCCCGCAGCAGGTGCTCACCGCGGCGATTGCCCTGTTTGGTCTTCGCCTGACTCGTCAACGTGCCACGGTGCAACTCCAGATACAGCTCCCCCACCCACACCGGCGGGCTCTCGTACTCGGCCTCGGCCTTGGCGAAGAAGCCGGATGGGGAGTCCCACACCACTTTGGGCGAGCCCTCGAGATCGGCCATCCTGGCGGCCTTCGCGATCATCTCCCGCGTCGTGCCGCCGCCACCGTCACCCCAGCCGGTCGGCGCGAGCGATATCGACGCACGGCCCTTTTCCTTGAAATTGCGTGCGGCATGGGCGATCTCACGACCGTGCATCGAACAGTTGTAGGTATCGACCGGCGGAAAATGGGTGAAGATCCGGGTTCCGTCGATCCCCTCCCACAAGAAGGTATGGTGCGGAAACTGGTTGACCTGGCTCCACGAAATCTTCTGTGTCAGTAGCCATTTCGAACCGGCCGCCTTGATGATCTGCGGCAGTCCTGCGGCGAACCCGAAGGTATCGGGCAGCCACGCCTCTTCGTTCTCCACGCCGAATTCCGTCAGAAAGAACCGCTTACCGTGCACGAACTGGCGCGCCATCGCTTCCGAACCGGGCATATTCGTATCCGCTTCGACCCACATCCCGCCGGCAGGCACGAACCGTCCCTCCGATACCGCCTGCTCGACCCGCTCGTAAACCTCCGGACGATGCTGCTTGATGAAGTCGAACTGCGCGGCCTGTGACATCGCAAAGATGAACTCGGGCTCGTCGGCCAGGAGGGCGGTCATATTCGAGGTCGTACGCGCGACCTTGCGGACCGTCTCGCGCAGTGGCCACAGCCACGCCGTATCGATATGCGCGTGCCCGACCGCGGAAATCGTATGTGCGGACGGCACCGCGGGCTTGGCCAGCACATCGACCAGGCATTCGCGCGCCGCTGTAGCGGTGGCGTTCACATCCTGTAGATCGACTGCGTCGAGTGCGCGCTCGATCGCACGCACGATGTCGTAGCGGCGGGCAGGTTCCTCGGGCATCTCGTGCATCAGCTCGCCGAGGACCTCCAGATCCTGCACCAGCTGCCAGACCTCGTCATCGAAAACCGCGAGATCCATTCGGCCCAGCCGATATTGCGGCTCGTCACCAGCAGTGAGCTTGTCACCGAGAGCGTTCGGCGGGAAGAAGGGGATGATCGGGTTCGAAGCCGCCTCGACGTGCAACAGCACATGCTCACCCCCGACCGCCGGAGACCCCACCCGCACCCACTGGTTACGCGGGTGCAGCCCCTTCACCGTCGACCCGTCCGACCGATAGACCAGACCCTCGCACTGGAAGCCCGTCATATTCCGGTCGAAACCGAGATCGATGATCGCCTCGACGGTTTTGCCCGCCCACTCGGCAGGCACCGTGCCCTCGACCGTGAACCAGCTGGTGCCCCATGGCGCGCCCCACCTGGCACCGGATTCGATGGGCGTCCGGGGGGCGGCCAATCCCTCGGCAACCGGCACCGGCTCGTCCGGCGCAACCCAGATCGATGCCCGCAGCGCCACCGACTCCGGATAGATCGCCGGAACGATCCGCTCTGTAAGGACCCGCCCGAGGCGGCTTTCGATCAACCGACGGTCATCGTGCACAGCGCTGGCTCCCATCGGACCGGAGGAGTGATCACCAACCGCCCCATTGTCCGGCAGCACAGTGAATTCTGGGCGATACCAGCCCCTTTCATCATTCCGTCATTTGATGTACCGTTATTTAACGGCTCAATATATGCGGTTTATTCAATCGGCGGACCGGGCTTCGGTGACGCCGACGGACATGCAGCTGTGCGCGCTCGGGAGGCGAAATGCTCAGTCTGGAAGGTCGACTGGCCCAGCTCATCAAGGAAGCAAGAAACCTGGGCACCAGGGCGACGGTTGAGACGGTAGGTGACTTGCAATCCGCCCTCGGCTCCCTGGACCAGGAACTCGAGAGCACGGCCCCCGACGCCGGGCAGCACCGTCAACTCGGCAGACTGCGCCGAGAAGCGGGCCTGCTTCTGGCCGATGCTCGCGCCCGAGCTGTTCTTGCGCGTGATTTCGGGTGAACTCCCAGCACGGCGACCCGATCAATCCGCGACTCGTAGCACTGTGTGTCGATCACGCCCCGAGATGGGGAAGACTCGACCCCATGGCCACCATCCGCACCGAAATCGTCATCGATGCTTCCCCACAACATATTTGGGACGTCGTACGTGATGTCGGGGCTGTGCACACACGCCTGCTTCCCGGCCGAGTCGCCGACACCCGCATCCAGGGCGTCGAACGCTTCCTCACATTTCCCGACGGCCACATAATTCGGGAATTGATCATCTCCATCGACGACGAAACCCGCCGAATGGCCTACTCCGTCGCGGAAGGCGCCAGGCCATCCCTGGACTACCACCACGCATCCTTCGAGGTCCGAAGCGAAGGTGAGCGCGGTCGCCTGATCTGGATAACCGACGTCCTCCCCGACACCATCGCCCCCGAAATCCGAATCCGGACCGAGTACGGCATCAAGGAAATGAAACAGGCAATAGAAGCATCGGCGTAAGCACCTCGATGTCCTTGGCGCACAATCGATCAGCGGCGGTTTCGGCTTCCGCAGTGAAGTGCTCCGGACTCAACGATGCAGCGAGGTTTCACGTTGCATATGCGACAGCTTCTGCGGATTGCGCACCGAGTAGATGCCGCTGATGAGGCCATTGTCGATGCGTACCGCCGTGACGGTGTCGAGTTCGCCGTTGAGCCGGATGATCAACGCTGGGTAGCCGTTGACCTGTGTCGGATGCAGTGTCGCCGCAGCGCCGATCGTGTTCCAGTAGGCCGCGAACAGCCGAGCCACTCGCTCGGCCCCGACGATGGGGCGCGGGAGGGCCTGTTTGATTCCGCCGCCGTCGTTGAGGGCGACGACATCGGGCGCGAGGATTTCGAGCAGACCCTGTAGATCGCCGGTTTCGACCGCGCGTTGAAAGGCGGCGAGCGCGTCGCGGGTCTGTGCCGAGGAGATGACTCCGCGAGGTCGGCGCGCGGCGACGTGTGCTCGTGCGCGGTGGGCGATCTGGCGGACCGCGGCGGGGTTTTTGTCGACGGCTTCGGCGATCTCGTCGTATGCCAGGTCGAATACCTCGCGCAGTACGAACACCGCGCGCTCGGTCGGCGCGAGCGTCTCGAGCACGAGCAGCATCGCCATCGAGACACTGTCGGCCAGTTCGACATCGTCAGCCACGTCGGGAGCGGTGAGCAACGGCTCGGGCAGCCAAGGGCCGACGTAGGACTCTTTGCGCCGGTCGAGGGTGCGCAGCCGGTCGAGTGCCTTGCGAGTGGTGATCCGGACCAGGTAGGCACGCTGGTCCTGCACCGTGGTCAGGTCGACATCGGCCCACCGCAGCCAGGTTTCCTGCAGGACATCTTCGGCGTCGGCGGCCGAACCGAGCATCTCGTAGGCGACGGTGAACAGGAGCTTGCGGTGCGCGACGAACGCGTCGGTGGCGGGGTCCAGGCGGTCGACTTCGCCCGCATCACTCATTGCTCTCGACTGTGCCATACACACGAGACGCCGGTCCTGCCCACTTTGTGACACCCACCGTCAGTGACGCACGTCACGTAGGCGTGGACGTCACGGGACCGCAGTCACGAGCGTCTTGTGTTCGTCCAGTTACCAAGACAGGAGGCTGACATGCAGGTCGTCGTAGTCGGCAGCGGCCGACGGCGAGCGGATCGACTTCGATTACGCCTTCCTGGCCGTGGGCAGCACCGTGTCGCCCATCCCCGGAACCGTGCCGGTGGGCACATGGGAAGGCGCGCAGCGAGCTAGCGCGGCGCTGGCGGCGCTCACCTCGGGTGACCACGTCACCGTCATCGGGGGTGGTCCGACCGGCATCGAGACCGCGGCCGAAATCGCCGAGGCCAGACCCGATCTGCGAGTGCGGCTGATCGGTTCCTCGGTGGGCGGCGGCCTAAGGAAATGACCACCCACAGCGCGTTCTCGTCCGCCCGCGCGGGCGTATCCAGTTTCTGATCGACAGGAGAACCGAATATGAAGATCGGCATCATCATCGGCAGCACCCGTCCCGGCCGCATCGGCGACCGCGTGGCTCGATGGGTCCAGGAACAGGCAGCCGAACACGCAAGCGACAGTGCGGATTTCGAGCTCGTGGACCTACAGGACTATCAGCTGCCACTGCTCGACGAGCCCGTCCCGGCGGGTCAGGCGCCGGGGCAACAGCCGCACACCCGGCGATGGGCCGAGTGCATCGGCTCCTGCGATGCCCTCATCTTCGTGACGCCCGAGTACAACACCGCCCCGCCCGCCTCCCTGACCAACGCCATCAATTTCCTGCACAGGGAATGGGGTGGCAAGCCGGTCGCCTACGTCGGTTACGGCATCTACGGCGCGGTGATGGCGGTGCAGAAGCTGCGCGCGCAGGCAGGTGTGTTGCGGATGGCTGATATCGGGCCGCAAGTGGCGCTGACGCTGCGCGAGGACTTCGTGAATTTCGCCGACTTCCAGCCGCGTGAGCTGCACGTTGCGGCTGTACACAGGCTGGTCGACGAGTTGCTGGCGTGGGCGCAGGCACTCGCCCCGCTGCGCACGGCTTTTGTGTCGTAGGGGCGAATCTTCATGCGTATCACAGTCTTCGGAGCAAACGGTCCCACCGGCCGCCTGCTCACCGGCCAGGCACTCGCCGCCGGACATGAGGTTGCCGCGGTCACCCGGCAGCCGGATTCGTTTCCGCTGCACCATGATCGGCTCGAGGTAGTCGGTGCCGACGTGCTCGATCCGGCGGCCGTCGACGCCGCCGTGGCGGGGCGGGATGCGGTGCTGTCGACGCTCGGGGTGCCCGCGGGGAAGGAACCGATCAGCACCTATTCGCGTGGTGTGGCCAATATTGTCGCCGCGATGGAACGGCATCGGGTGCGTCGGCTCGCCGTGGTCAGCTCCAGCGGAGTCGACCCGCACCCGTACTCCGACGGCGGGTTCCTGTTCAACCGCCTACTACTGCCATATGTGACGCGGGTGGCGGGTAAGACCCTGTACGACGACATGCGGCGAATGGAATCCCTCATCCAGTCCACCGATCTGGACTGGACGATCGTGCGCCCGAGTGGGCTCTACCATCTGCCGTCGGTCACCGACTACACCGTCGTCCAGGGCCACGCCGACGGCAGGTTCACCGCCCGCGCGGACCTGGCCGCGAGCATGCTCGCCGTACTGGACGACGACCGCTACGTCCGCACCACCATCGGCGTCATCACCACGGCCGACAACCCCACCCTGCTCGAGTGGATTCGTCACGAAGCACTCGCCAAGACCTGAACCGACCAGGGTTCGGCGTCGACACCGTCTGCGACGCCGAACCCGCAGGGACAACGGCGGTTCCGATCGAACCTTGACGCCTACTCGGCGCTGTCTGTCGAATGTTCCCCACCGTTGTCGTCAGCTGCGGTGCAACCGTTGTTCGTGCTGCCTGGTGCAGGTTCCGGGTCGCAAATCGTCGGTCGGTACTCCTCTTGTCGACGGGTCCACGCCGCAGCGGCGGCGTGCTCGGCGACATGTTTGCTCCACTCCCACATAACCAGTCCCCCTCAGAATCGAAATCACTTGCGCACACGGGGTTTACAGACATCCCGCCCCCGCTGACGCATCATGATCACGATATGAGCGCGCCCCTTCTCGATCGAGAAGCCGCACCGGCGCGCACCCTGAACTCCCTGGTCCACTGGCCGGACAGGAATTCCGGACCGGACCCGGGGATTCCGGACCGGAACGCAAAAGATCGGCTGAACTGGGACTACGATCGCCAGGACAGTCATCACACGCGGACAACGCCCAGGCAGGAGTCCCATGTGTCGCTTGTTCGGTTTGTCGGCCGCACCGCGGCGCGTGCGTGCCACGTTCTGGTTGCTGGATGCGCCGGACAGTCTGTCGATACAGAGCAGACGTGAACCCGACGGCGTCGGCCTCGGCACCTTCACCGCCGACGAGGTTCCGCTGGTGGAGAAACAACCGATCGCCGCGTACCAGGACGTCCAATTCGCTCGGGAGGCGCGCGAACGAGAATCGATGACGTTCGTCGCGCACATCCGCTACGCCACCACAGGCGGCTTGCAACCCATCAACACCCACCCGTTCGAACAACATGGCCGCCTGTTCGCCCACAACGGTGTGCTGCACGGCCTCGACGAACTGGACTCCGAACTCGGCGACTACCTCGACCTGGTACACGGCGACACCGATTCCGAACGATTCTTCGCCCTGATCACCAAGCGCACCGATCAGCACGACGGCGACGTCACCGCCGGTATCACCGAGGCGGTCAGGTGGATCGCGGAGCGACTGCCGGTCTACGCCCTCAACCTCATACTCACCACTGCAACAAACCTGTGGGCACTCCGATACCCCGACACACACGGCCTCTTCGTCCTCGAACGCGAACCAGGCGGCCCACAGGGCGACCGGCACCTGGACCAAGCCGGACGAGCCGGAATCCGAACCCGAAGCGGCCACCTGCGCGAATTCCCCGCGGTCGTGGTGGCCAGCGAACGCACCGACGAGGATCCACGCTGGCGAGCACTCGCACCAGGCGAACTACTCCACGTCGACGACCAGCTGCGCGTCCGATCGACCACCGTCCTGGATTCCGCACCGCGCTACCCACTCTCGCTCGCACAACTCGACACCCGTGCGGCGGCAGCACAGTCGGGTCGGTGACCAACCTCCCGACCCGAGCGCGCGACCGAGGTAGATGTCCTACCCCAATGCAAGACTCGGGACGTGAGATGGGCGGTGGCGGAAACGGGCGACGGAGGTGCGGCTCTGTGTCCGCTCGATCAAGATGGTCGGCCCGCCGGACCGGTGGTGCGCGAGCCCTCGGTCGCCGAGGCGGTGCGCGCACGGCCCGAGGTAGAGCGGTGGGTTTGGCGATCTACGGCCGAGATTTACCGACCGTTGCTGGCGGCGGGTGTGCGGGTCGAGCGGTGCTACGACGTGCAGGCCGCGGAGGCACTGCTCATCGGCCATGAGGAGGGTCAGTCGGGTCAGGCCCGCTCGCTGGCGGCGGCCTGGGCGCGACTACACAATTTGCCCGTCCCGCCGGACGCGCCCGCGCGTGCCGCCGAGACCCAGCCGTCGCTGTTCGAATCCGGCCCGGTACCGCTGCCACCCGGCACGGACGAGTTCGACGCACTGCTGAAGGTCTACGCGGGCCAGCTGGCTCGCACGGCGAAGACCGAATATCCGGAACGTATGCGGCTGCTCCTTGCCGCCGAATCGGCGGGCATGCTGGTTGCCACGGAGATGTCCCGATCCGGGATCCCCTGGCACGCCGATGTCCACCGCGAACTGCTGGACAAGCTGCTGGGTGAGCGCTTTCCCGGCGGGCTGGAGCCGCGCCGGATGGCGGAACTAGCCGACGAGGTGTCGCGGGCCTTCGGGGAAGGTGTGCGGGTCCGGCCAGACCTGCCCAACGACATCATCAGAGCCTTCGGCCGCGTCGGGATCTTGTTGTCCTCCACCCGAAAATGGGAACTTCAGCAGATCGATCACCCCGCCGTAGCGCCACTACTGGCCTACAAATCGCTGTACCGCTTGTACACCGCCCACGGCTGGTCCTGGCTCGAGCAGTGGGTGCACGGCGGCCGCTTTCGTCCCGAATACTTGCCCGGCGGTACGGTTTCCGGCCGCTGGACCACCAACGGTGGCGGCGCCCTGCAAATCCCCAAGGTGATTCGTCAAGCAATACGCGCGGACCCGGGCTGGCGCCTGGTGGTCGCCGACGCCGACCAAATGGAGCCGCGAGTCCTCGCCGCGATCTCCCGCGACCCGGGATTGATGGAGGTGGCCGGTCGCGGTGAAGACCTATACGCCGGTGTCTTCAGCGGCGACCGCGCCCAGGCCAAAATCGCCCTGCTGGGCGCCATTTACGGCCAGACCTCCGGCGATGCCCTCACCCACATGGCCGAACTGCGCCGACGTTATCCGGCCGCGGTGGCGTATGTCGACGACGCGGCTCGCGCCGGTGAAGACGGCCGGTTGGTGCGCACTTGGCTCGGCCGCACCTGCCCGCCGGCCTCCGTCGCATCGCCTGAGACGGACGGGTATGGCAGCACCTCCGCGACGCGCGCTCGCGGCCGCTTCACCCGCAACTTCGTGGTGCAGGGCAGCGCCGCCGACTGGGCCCTGCTGGTGCTGGCGGGCGTGCGTCATGCGATGACGCACGCCGGGCTCCGAGCCGAGCTTGTCTTCTTCCAGCACGACGAGGTAATCGTGCACTGCCCGGCCGAGGAGGCCACGACTGTCGCCGAAATGATCGCGGCCGCGGCCGAAACCGCAGGCCGGATCGCCTTCGGGCCGACACCGGTGCGGTTCCCGTTCACGACCGCGGTGGTGGAATGCTACTGGGACGCCAAGTGAGGTTCCCACGCGAACCCGTCCGGATCGGTGAAGGCTCCGGCACTGCCCCCGATGACGATCCGATGCGACCCGGTTCCCTCCTGCGGCACGCCAGCATCCTTGGCGGCGGCACGGCGCCCGTAGAGCGCCAGCTTGATCGAGGACGCCGGGGTTTCGAACTCGACGTACTTGCTACCGAAGCTCTTCGCAACGGCCAGGCCGTGATCGACGTAGAACTGCTTGGTCGCCTTGACGTCGTCGACCCCCAGGAGAACCACGAAATCGTCGATCTCGCGGGTGGCCGGACCGGTGTCCTTCTTCGACGACGTCGCGATCTTCCAGATCGCCCCGTCCGGCGCCTGGACGACGCCGCCGTAGCCCCAGAAGCTCTTCTTGGCGGGCTTCAGCGTCGTCGCGCCCGCCTCGACAGCGGTGCCGATGAGGCTGTCGACGGTACTCGGCTGCGACACCACGAGCGACAGGATGAAGCCACGGAAGCCGGTCGTCGGCGCCTGTGAGGTGCGGACGCGCACCTTGTCGCCGAGACCGAACGCGGCGGTGTAGAAGGCCTCTGCGGCCGCAGCGTCGGGCACCTCGAGGATGACGGATTCGATAGCGGCTTGGTTAATGGTGATGTTCATGGCACTAACGCTATTTTCTACCCGGCAACCAGCGCTTCTCGATTCCTGATCGCTTCGGTCGTGGTTGGAATCGGCCCGTCGAGTCGAGCCACCGGCGGCCTCAGTCGATATCGAAGACGAACGAATACCAATCTCCGGACACCTTTTCGAACCGTCGCGCGCCACTCCCCACCGGCTCGGTGCCGGGCGAGTAGACCCAGCCGCGGACAGTGGAACCCACGAAGCCGTCGGCGTCATAGAAGTAGACGCGCCCGTCGGACTCGCGTTGAACCGAACTGATATCGAGCCCACCGAGACTCAGGCCTTGACGGGTATTCGGCCCATCCTCGCGCAGCATCCCGGCCGCGACTTCTTCCATTTCCGGACGTGCGGCACCGAAGCTCGCGGGCCGAAAGATCAACCCGGCCAACAGCCCCGCGACCACAACCACCGGCACCGCGGCGACTTTCCAGGACCACCGGTGCTCTCGACCGAGCAGATACAGCATCTTGATCGCCCACCCCAGCAGGGAAACGCCCAGCAGAATTCCGCCGATCACCAGGACGACAAGCCGATCGGGACCGGTCAGGTCCGTGACGAACGGAGCCCGGTCGAGGTGGACACACAGGAGAAACGCAACACCAAGAACTGCCCCCGTCAGGATCATGGACCCCGGTGCCGTAGCGGTGTCCTGTCCGCCCCCGGCCGGAGCGCGCGATGTTTTGATCGGAGCCTCCCCATCTCGACTTCTGACCCGACGCCTGATCCGCGCTCGGCGATGCCCTCGACCGAACTCTACGCGGAATCACTTCCTCGAACTGCCTACCGGAATCGACGCGCTGCCGCTGGCGGCGCTACGTGACCGGTGAAAAGTCGTCTGGAACTTGGTTGGTGGCAAGCAGTGGTGCGGCCAGCCGGTCCACGTAAGCGCCGAGGGCGGCGCGGTCGACGCTCGACAGCGCGGTGGTGCCGATCTTGTCGCGCAGGAAACTGACGCCGACGATAATCGCGGCGAGCAACTCCGCGCGCAGGGCGGCGTCAGCGCCGTCGAGGCGGTCAGCGAGCAGGTCTCCGAAGGCGGAGTTGATGCGTTCGCGGAGTATCGCGCGAACGGTGTCGTCGTTGGCCGCGCCGACGAAACGCGAGATTGCGGCAGCGCCGCCCGCACCGGCCGCGGTGAGATCGAGCGCATGACCGAGCAAAGTGTGCGGCAACTCGGCCAGCGGCGTGTCCCTGATGATGTTGTCCGAGTCGCCGCCGGACGCCGCTTCCGCGAACAGCTTCTCCTTCGACCCGAAATAGCGGTAGACCAGGGCTTGGTTGACGCCCGCTGCTGTCGCGACATCACGCGTACTGGTGCCTTCGACGCCGCGTTCGGCCATCAGCACGCGCGCCGCGTCCAGCAGCGATTGGCGGGTAGCGGCCGCGTCACGCCTCCGGGGACGACCCACCTGCTCGGTGTCCATCGGCGGTCTCCGTTTCACATAAATCGTCAAGTGATGACTGCAGTGTAAGCCACCCGACCTGCGGTGACGGCAATCACAACACGTTATGTAGTCAATCGTTGACTTACCGATCGCGCGACCCCTACCGTGGTAAGTAATCAATTGACTACATAAGTGAGGTTGGCATGTCCGAAGCCCTCGCAGCACCGCCGCGGACGACCATTCCGCCGGATCCCGCCGTCGAATCGAACCGGCGGACCGAATCGCATCCGACCGCGGTCCTGCTCGTGCTGGCCCTGTCGACGTTCGCCATCGTGGTCATGCAGAGCATGGTCATGCCGATCCTCCATAACCTCGCGACTTCGCTGAACGTCTCGATGGCGGACGCGTCCTGGCTGATCACGGTCAATCTGCTCTCCGCCGCAGTGTTCACGCCGTTCATCGGCTCACTCGGGGACACACTTGGCCGCAAGCGGGTCCTGATGATCACGCTCGCCATGACCACACTCGGCTCGGTACTGGTCGCGGTATCCCACGTGATGGCGATCGTTTTGGTAGGCCGCGTTCTTCAGGGCATGGGGTTCGCGGCCATGCCACTGGCCATCGGCATCGTGCGGTCGATCTTCCCGCCGGATCGGGTGCCCGCCAGCCTCGCCGTGCTCAGCGCGCTGACCGGTATCGGCGCGGGCGCCGGATTGCTGATCTCCGGTCTCCTGGTGAAGACCGGGCTCAGCCCCCAGGGCATGTTCTGGATCTCCGCGGCCGCCACCACGATCGGTCTGCTGGGAGTCGCGGTCCTGATCCGACTTCCCGAGCGCGCCAAGGCATTCCACATCGACATCTGGGGTCCGCTCACCCTCGGCGGCGGCCTGGTGTGCCTCGTGCTCGGCATCAACCGCGGGTCCAGCTGGGGCTGGACCTCCGGCGCGGTAACGGGTCTGTTCGTCGGCGCGGCAGTGCTGCTGACGGCGTGCTTCTTCGTCGAACAGCGGGTGCGCGAGCCGCTGATCGATATGCGCATGATGCGCACCCCCGTCGTACTGGGCACCAACCTCACCGCATTCCTCACCGGCGCCGGAATGTACGGCGCATTCGTGCTGGTACTCCAGTTCGTGCAAACACCGAGCCGGTTCGGCTACGGCTTCGATTCCGACGCCCTCGGCGCCGGGATGACCCTGCTGCCGCTCACCGCGGGCACCCTCTTGGGCGCTGTCGCTGTTTCAGCGCTCATCAGGGCCGTCGGCCCGAAGTGGCCGATGTTCTTCGGCACCATCGTGGCGACCGTGACCTTCGGATTCCTGCTGCTGTTCCACGAACAGCATTGGCACTTCTACGTCGCCACCGGCATGCTCGGCCTCGGACTGGGCCTGGCGATGGGCGCGATGCCGACACTGCTCAACAGCGGCGTCACCCCGGAACAAACCAGCGTCGCCAACAGCGTCAACCAGACACTGCGCTCGGTCGGCGGCTCGATCGGCACCGCCGTAGCCACCGCAATCCTCGCCTCCCACAGCATGGCAGGCACCCCACTACCCACCCTCGACGCATACAGCATCGCCTTCGCGATCTCCGGCGCAATCTGCATCCTCGCCGTCATCGCCGCCGCCCTGGTCCCCTACCGCCACAGCGCCGTTGAATGAGCCCCTGCCCCTGCTGCTTTGGGTGATCGACCGGATGCCTCCGACTCCTCGCTAAGGAAGCTGACGTTCGCCGTATGGCACCAGATGGGGCGACCACACACCCTGGATGCGATGGGTGACAACGCGGTTGAAGCGGGCGAGTGCGCAAGGAAGTACGAACCAATTCGGTTGGGACACAGGCGACATGAACGGCCGACACGTCACGGAAACGATGGCACTGCGCCAGCGGCGGGACCATGCCCGCGGCCGTCCCGAGCGACCGGCGAATCAGGTTGGCTGCCAGTAAGGTTGACCATCGTGCGATCGTCTCGGCACCGGCCGCTAGTAAGCCGGCCGAAGCCCGTGATGCCATGACGCACCACCTGAAAACCGCCCGGCGTCTAGGGTCTGAGCGTATGAGCTGCCGCCTGTCCGAACTGATCGTCAAATGCACCGACCCCGTTGCCCTGTCCCATTTCTGGTGCGCCGTGCTCGATTACGTCGAGCTGGGCAGGGAGGAACCGGAGGACGGCATCGAGATCGGGCCGCCGTCCGGATTCGGCGGGGCCGCTCCGACGCTGGTGTTCAGCCGGGTCGACGAGCCGAAGACCGCGAACCTCCGGCTGCACTTCGACGTGAACCCGGTCGACCGCGACCAAGACGCCGAACTGGAGCGGCTGCTGTCGCTCGGTGCGCGACCGGCCGACGTCGAGCAGACCGGTGACGAGCCCTGGCACGTGCTGCAGGATCCGGAGGGCAACGAGTTCTGCCTACTGCGTCAGCGGTTGCCGGAGCTGTAATTCGCGAATAACCGAGCGCCCCATAGCGGGCGAACGCTGGGCACCCCCCAAATCTGCCCAGCATTCTTGAATCGTCCATCGCCAGCGGCGATCGAGTTACCCTGAATTGATGCGTTGGTTCCGTCGGTACGTCCTGGCCGCGCTCGCCGCCGCCGCGTCGACCTTGCTGCTGTGCACGAACTCCTCGGCCGTCCCGCCGATCCGGTCGAACGCGCTACCGGTACTGGACTCGGATTTCCTCTGGGGTGTCGCGTCATCCGGCTTCCAGTCCGAAGGCCATGCGCCCGATAGCAATTGGACGCGTTACATCGCGAACTCCGGCACCGACGAACTGCGCGATTCGGTCGACTTCTATGACCGGTACGCCTCCGACATCGACCTGGCGGCCGAGCTGGGTGTGAAGGTGTTCCGGATCGGGATCGAATGGGCTCGCGTGCAGCCCGCGCCGGGCGCCTGGGATGCCGGCGCGTTCGGTTTCTACGACGCGGTGATCGCGAAGATCGTGGCTGCCGGGATGCGACCGATGATCACCCTGGACCACTGGGTCTATCCCGGCTGGGCCGCCGACCGCGGCGGCTGGCGCAATCCGGGTATGGTCGGGGATTGGCTGGCCAATATGCGCACGGTCGTCGACCGCTACGCATCCCGAAACCCGTTGTGGGTCACCGTGAACGAGCCGGTTGCCTACATCGTGCACGAGACCAGCCGGGGCGCGGCGAGCGGACCCGAGATGCTCGATCGCCTCGCACAAGCCCACAACGCCATATACGACTACATCCACCAGATCCAGCCCGGCGCCCAGGTGACCAGCAATGTCGGCTACGTGGCCGGCTCGGAGGCGCAGGTCAACGGCGAGTTCGTCGATCGCATCGCCAACCGGCTCGACTACGTGGGCGTCGATTACTACTTCGCCTACGATCCGGTGCAGTCGCTGCTGAGTTCCATCACCAGGGCCATCGGGTCGGCAATGCCGCAGCTGCCCGGACAGCGCATCTGGGAACTGCCGGTGCGTACCGAGGGCATCTACTATGCGCTGCAATACTATTCGCGCCGCTTTCCGGGCAAGCCGCTCTACATCGTCGAGAACGGCATGCCCACCGAAAACGGTATTCCCCGCGGTGACGGCTATACCCGCAGCGATCACCTCCGCGACACCGTCTACTGGATCCAGCGCGCCAAGGCCGACGGCATGAACGTCATCGGCTACAACTACTGGAGCCTCACCGACAACTACGAATGGGGCAGCTACACACCACGATTCGGCCTCTACACCGTCGACGTGCGCACCGACCCGGCCCTCACCCGCCGCCCCACCGATGGTGTCGGCACCTACACCCAGATCATCGCCACCGGCGGTCTCCCCGCCGACTACCGCCCCACCCGCGGCCCATCGCTCTGCGTGCTCGTCGACCCACCGGCCAGCTGCCTGAGCCCGGTCGCAAACCCCTAGCGTGCGTCGCAGTGTAGGGACGAATCAGATCACGCAACGCTCCGATGACGTGGTGCGTGATCAGCGGCTCGAAGCCGCTGAGTGTGGAGTTCGTTCAGCGCCATGTAATAGACGTTCCGCGCTGCGGGCACGACGGTGCGCGGCATATATGGCCTGCGTGTGCATCGCCGTCAGGGCGACCAGCAGATACAGGCGCCAGTTCGCCGGGTCCAAGCCGGTGACCACTGACATCGTGAGCAGTCCGAACCAGACCGCTGCCTGTGCCGCGTGGAAGCGGCGCTGTCGACGCGCGGCCAGCTCGCCCTGTGCGAGCGGGGAAGCCCAGGCCGAGGCGTCGACACCGGCGGGCAGCTCACCGATCGCTATGGCATGCGACACCTCGCGATTCGCCTTGCGGTCGGCCGCGTTGAATTCCCGCACGGGAAGCAAGTATCTGTAGAACACCAAGCTCGAGGCGAGGGCGATACCGAAGAGGGCGACCACAGCAACGGTCAGGACAACATCCATGCGAATAGCGTCGCCGCTGGGGCTGTTGCAGAAAACCGACCCATGGGTGGGAATCGCACCACCCATGGAGGGCTGAGCAGAGAGGCTGCCGCGGCTCGCCACATGGTGCGTTCCCGCGCTCCAGCCGTGTCACCGGCCGAGAGCGTCGAAGACTGCCTCGGCGCGGTCGCGCGTCTCATATATTCCCCATGCGGAATCGGCAATTCGGTCGGGATCGAGCGTATATCCTTCTGCGACACCGTATTTCGCTGGGTCAGCGGTGACCATGGCATGGATGTCGCCGCGTTCGACCAAGCCGCCGATGGTGAGCGTTCCGGCGTAGATACCGCGGTCGGCCAGCGCGGCGTTGAGGGTGAGCGCGTAGTTGCGCAGCGCCGCGGCGGCCAAAGCCAGTTGGCCCAGCATCGGCATGGGACGCACACTGGACAACCCGCCCGCGAAAACCAGCCCGCCGGTACCGCGTTCGACCATGCCTGGCAGCACGGCGCCGACGACGTGCACCGCTGGCCATACCCAATCGAATGCCGATCGCGCGATCGCGACATCGATCTCCGCGATCGGGACCGGCAGCTGCGTCGGGCCGGGACCGTAATAGACGAACTCGACATCTCCGCTGGCGCTGATCACATCCAGGACCTCGGTCAGTCGATCCGGATCGGTGACATCGGCTGTGTGGGCGGTGGCGTCGATGCCCTGCGCGGCGAGATCGGCCAGATACGCACCGTGCCTGGAGTCGCTGCGCGAGATCAGCGCGACCCGGAATCCTTCCCGACCCCATCGACTGGCCATGGACATACCCAATCCCGGTCCGACACCGACGATTACGGCTGTGCCTGCGTTGTTCGCCATCTCTACCTCCAAATATTGAGGGGTGCCTCACTTTCAAGAAGAGGCTAGCACCAGACTGAGGGGGCCCTCAAGTTTGTATGATGGTCGTCGTGACTCGACCGATGCGCCGCGACGCGGCCCGCAACCGCGACCGGTTGCTGCAGGAAGCCGCCGGCGTGTTCACCGAACAAGGACTGTCCGGATCGCTGGAAGAGATCGCACGGCGGGCCGGAGTCAGCATCGGCACGCTCTACAACCACTTCCCGACGCGCGACGCCCTCATCGACGCACTGCTGCCGCCTCGCCTCGCCGCCGTGGACGAACTCGCCGAACAGGCGGCGGCTGAGCAGGATTCGTGGGCCGCACTCACCGGTTTCGTCGAAAATCTGCTGACGCGACTCGCCGCCGACCGTGGGCTGCTCGAAGCATTCACCGGCGATCACCCCGCCGCCGCACAACTCGCCCAGGCATGCGCGCGGGGGATGACACATCTGTCGACGGTGCTCGACCGCGCTCGCCGCGACGGGACGCTACGCGCCGATGCCACCGACGACGACGTGGTGAAGCTTGTCTGGGCGCTGTCGCTTCTCGGCGACAACGCCGGCGAATCGGCATGGCAGCAATCCCTGCGGTTCGTACTCGACGGACTCCGCGCTAGCCGACGCACATCACACCATCGGCCCGGTCAGGAGTCGGCGGGTGTCTCCACGGCGATTTCGCCCCCCAGCTCGTAACCGTCACTCAACTGCAGTCCGTCGCCACTCCAAAACCGCCCGGGGTCATACCAATTCGGGCTTCGGTCCTGCGACAGCAGCCCCATCGACTGATAGGTCGCGGCCACGATCTCCGCGCAATACGCGCTCTCCAACTCCTGGACGACCGTTCGGCGCGACCGGCGTCGCGGGAGGCGTGCCCGGCCGCGTAGCCAGCGTCCGGCGAGACCGGCAGTGGAAGGAAAGGGGGTTCCGTCGAATCGGGCGATGGTGCGCAGCAAGCCGTCCTCCATCTCTTCGGTTGCCGGACGGTTCAATTGGCGCAACCACGCCTGCTGACCGTAGCGATGCGCCCACACCAGTACCGCATCACGCAGGTTGTGCAACTGGACGCCACGGTGCGCGACACCCGACCACATGTCGGGCAGCGATCGACCGAGCTCCGCATGCCAGATCAACGCGGGCAGATCATCGAGCACGACCGACATTCCCACATGGTTCACCGGACTGTTCGTTGTCATCCGAATCGCGCGATCGGCCGCCGAATGCCCACGGAACAACCAGATATCGCCAGTTCTGGTGAGCTCGAGCGCCCGATCGAGACTGATGCTCGTCCCCGTCATGGAAGTAGCCTATGCGGTATGAGGTGGTGGAAGGCAGTGGGATTGGCAGGTGCGGCCGGTGTGGTCGCCACCGGCGTGGTGGTCGTGCGCGCTGAGCGCCGTCGCCGCGCCTACACCCCGGACCAGGTCCGCGAACAGCTGCACGTGCGATTCGCGCAGGCAACATCGGCCGAGTCGACCACCGAACCCGCCACTCCCCTACCCCCGAACACCCTCGGCATCCGCAGCCGCATCCGCCGCCTGTTCCACCGCTGACTCGGGGATCGAAAGCGTGTCGCTCAACCCGATATTCGACGTTCTCCGTTCGACTCGAGAGTGATGGGCACAAGCCTGCGACCGGGGCCAGCACACGACAAGCGTGCGTCGTCCCGCTTGGTGGCGTCCCTTCGTCGGCGCTGTTCGTATCATTCGAGCAACTCTCTAGCAATCATCAACGACCAGTGGTTGGCTGAGAAAGGGGCATCGAAGAGGAGACATACCATGACCAAACCGTTCAGGGGTGTAGTCAACCTCGACATTCGCGACTCCGTACCGGACTGGGGTCCGTACGAGCAACCAAAAGCACCCCCCAGCTCACCGAACGCGCTGTACATCGTCCTCGACGACGTCGGATTCGGCGCCCTCGGCTGTTACGGCGGGCCGATCGATACTCCGAACATCGACAAGATCGCCGCGAACGGTCTGCGCTACAGCCAATGGCACACTACGGCCCTGTGCTCGCCGACCCGTTCTTGCCTGATGACCGGGCGTAACCACACCACCAACGGGATGGCTTGCATCAGCGAAGCGGCCATCGGATTCCCGGGTGCGAACGGGCACATTCCGTCCGAGTGCGCCACCCTGCCCGAGGTTCTGGTCGAGCACGGTTTCAGCACGGTGATGGTCGGCAAGTGGCACCTGTACCCAGAGGACGAGATGAATCTGGCCTCCACAAAACGTAATTGGCCCATCGGCCGCGGCTTCGAACGCTTCTACGGATCGCCGCCCGCGGCGAAACCCGCGACCAGTATCACCATGCCGTGGACCTGGTCCCAACTGTGCTGGACTGCCTCGGGATCGAACTCCCGGCCACGGTCAAGGGGTACTCCCAGCTCCCGCTGCAGGGCGTGAGCATGCGATACAGCTTCGACGCGGCAACCATCCCGACGGCCAAGCACACCCAGTTCTACTCGATGCTCGGCACCCGCGGCATCTGGCACGACGGCTGGAAGGCCGTCACCACCCACCCCGCCGTCAGCGGCTGGAGTCACTTCCCAGAGGACACCTGGGAGCTCTACCACACCCAGGTCGATCGGTCGGAGCTGCGCGACCTCGCCGCCGAGGAGCCCGGGAAGCTCGCGGAACTGATCGGGCTGTGGTTCTACGAAGCCGGTGCCAACCAGGCGTTCCCGCTCGACGACCGGTCCGCCGTCGAGGTGCTGACGACCCCGCGTCCGCAGCTCGCGGCGCCGCGCAACCGGTACGTCTACCGGCCGGGTGGGGCCGAAGTTCCCGAGTCGGTGGCGGTCAACATCCGCAACCGCTCCTATTCGATCGGGGCACTCGCCGACATTCCCGGACCGGGTGCGGCGGGGTGCTGTTCGCGCATGGCGGCCGATTCGGCGGCCATACGCTGTACGTCAGGGACAATCGGCTGCACTACGCATACAACTTCCTCGGCAGCGAAGAACAGCGAATCGTCGCCACCGAGGACCTACCGACCGGCGAGAACGTAATCCTGGCCGCCTCTTTCGACAAGGACGGTGAGGACCCACCCGGCACCGCCCACGGCACCTTGAGCCTGTTCTACGGGGACCGGAAGGTCGGCGAAGGCCGGATCCGAACGCAGCCAGGCAGATTCACCCTCGCCAGCGAGGGTCTCAGCGCCGGCCGCGACACCGGAGAACCCGTCACCGACGACTACCCGGGCACCGCGCCCTGGGCGTTCACCGGCGGCACACTGTACCGGGTGGCCGTCGACGTCAGCGGCGAACCGTATGTCGACCTCGAGCGCGAAGCCGCCGCCATGCTCTCCCGCGAATAACCCACACCGCGTCCGCCACCCGGTTCCTGATGCCGGGTGGCGGCACATGCGAGCACCGGAGCCGAGAAGGCATTCTCGAGCCACGAACAGGCAGAATCAGGTCATGCCGCACCGTTCGATGCCCGCTCCGGACCAGGCCGGTTATTCGGTCCGCACGGCGGCCGAGCGGCTCGGGATCCCGACTGCGACGCTGCGTAGCTGGAATCGCCGATACGGAATCGGGCCGCAGCCGGAGCGGCCCGGGCGGCACAGGTTGTACACCGAAGCCGATATCGGGGTGCTGACCCGGATGCTCGAACTCATTCGTGCGGGCGCAACACCGGCCGGCGCGGCCGCCACGGCGCGCGGACCCGCGCTGGCCTTCGGCGACCGGCAAGCCCTGCTGTCCGCCGCGTTCGCCCTCGACACACCGATGGTGTGCGAACTGCTGGACAAGCATGTGCGCGCCTATGGGGTCGTCGACACATGGGATCGCCTGTGCCGCCCCGCTTTTGCCGATATCGTCGCCCGCCAGCTCGACGGCGAGGGGTGCGTGGATGTCGAGCATCTGCTGTCATGGTGCATCATCGCGACTTTGCACCGGACCGTACCGCCGACGCGCACCCATGATCCGGTGCCGACGATCCTCGCCTGCACGAGCGGCGAGTCCCATTCCCTGCCACTGGAGGTGGCGCGCGCCGCGCTGGCAGAGCGTGGCACGGGTGCGCAGATGCTCGGACCTGACGTACCCACCGACGCGCTGCACCACACGCTCACCAGAACTACCGTCCCCGCAGCCGTCATGCTCTGGTCCCAGCAAGAGGCGACGGCTCTGACCTCGGCAGTACTCGCTTGCATCGACGCCGGTGCCCGGGTCTACCTCGGGGGACCTGGCTGGGACCATGCGATCCTGCCCGATGCGGTCATTCGGATAGGCAGTCTGGCCGAGACGGTCGAGCGGCTCGGCCGGACTCCGGTCTAGCCGGGCACGCAGTGGTCCGGGTCCGAGCGCCCCAGGCAATACCGCGCTGAATCATGCTCACATTCCGTTGAATTCGACGATCGGCGGCGGGTAGTCGGCAGCACGGACACCCGCCCGCCACGGTCGATGGATCTCCGCGCCGGGCAACATCGCCAGCTCGGGCAGCCAGCGCCGCACATAATCGCCTTCGGGATCGAACCGCTCGGCCTGGCGCAGCGGGTTGAGCACACGACTGGAGCGGGTGTCGGTGCCCGTACCCGCCATCCACTGCCAATTCAGCCGGTTGTTCGCGATATCGGCATCGACCAGCCACTGTTCGAAATGTTCGGCCCCGGCCCGCCAATCCACACGCAGCGTCTTCACCAGGAAACTCGCGGCGATCAGCCGGGCACGTCCCGGCATCCACCCCTGGGCGAGCAGCTGTCGCATCCCGGCGTCGACCATCGGGTATCCGGTGCGCCCCGCCCGCCAGGCCGCCTCGGCCCGGGGATCCGAACGCCACGGTTCGTGCGGTGCCTTGTAGTCGGACACGGCCACCTCGCACCGGTCGGCAAGCACCTGGTGATAGAAGTCGCGCCAGGCCAGTTGCCGCACAAAAGCGTATCCGCCCGGATCAGCCGTATCGGTGCATGTCACTACCTCGGCCGCGGACAAACAGCCGAAATGTAAGAAGGGTGATAGTCCCGAGGTGCCATCGGCGGCGGGCACATCCTTGTCCTCGGCGTAGCGGCGCACCGGCCCGGACAGCCACTGCTCCAACATCTTTCGGCCTGTAGCCTCGCCGCCCACCGCCAGTTCGGGTGAACCGGCACCGATGTCGGTGGGGTCCGGTATCGGCTCACTGGTTGTCCGCGGCACCGTGACCATGCCGGGCGCAGCGAGCGGTCGCCGTATCGGCGTATCGAGCCACCGGCGGAAGTACGGCGTGAAAATCGCGTAATGACCGCGCCCGGTATCGGGCCGAATCGCACCCGGATCCACGGCGGTGATCGAAGCCGCGTGACACCGCACGCCGCAACCGATGCGCGAAAGCCGCTCCCGCAGCGCGTGCTCCCGGCCACGGCTGTAGCGGGTGACGTCGGTGGCGAGGTGCAGACTCCGCGCACCGACATCGATCGCAACCCGCTCGACCTCATCGACTACCCGGCCGCGGCGGATGATCAGCCTGCCACCCCGTGCCCGCAACTGCTCGTCGAGCTCACGCAGCGCCGCGGCCAGGAACCGCATCCGATTGGGCGCATTTCGCACCCTGGCCAGGATGTCGACATCCAATACGAACAGCGGCACCACCGACTCGGCTTCGCGGCATGCGGCGGTCAGCGCCGGGTTGTCGTTGACGCGCAGATCCCGGGTGAACAACACGATGGAGGCGGCCATGTCCTCACTGTAGATTCATATTGATGCACAAACGATGCAGTTGCATTCGCGTGCCGCTATAGGCGTGGAAAAGATTTTTCGGCGGCGCGTCGATCTTCGGCATTCTCCGTTCGACTCATGGGTGAGAGGGTCCGAGAGAGACCCGGATACCCGAGGAGAAAAGAACCATGAAGTACATGCTGATCTGGCGCGCCACCGACGAGGCCTACGCGGGGATGGAGAATTTCGACTTCGACAAGATGCTCGAGACCGTGGGTCGGTACAACGAGGAGATGATCCGGGCGGGCGTGCTGGTCGCCGCGGAGGGTCTCGACGATGCCGCCGATGGCGTGGTCGTCGACTATTCCTCCGAGACGCCGGTGGTCACCGACGGACCGTACGGCGAGACCAAGGAGCTGTTCGGCGGGTTCTACATTCTCAACGTGGCATCCAAGGAGGAGGCCGTGGAGTGGGCCAAGCGGTCGCCGCTAACCGGTCCCGGCTTCAAAACCGAGATCCGCCGGGTCACCACGATCGATGAGTTCCCGCAGGACAACGAGTGGATCCAGAAGGAGCGCAAGTGGCGGGAAGCGACCGGTCAGCTCTGAGCGGATCGAATGGCTGAGCACACCGGCCGCGCGGCGGTCGCCGCCATCTGGCGGATCGAGTCGGCGCGGATCGTCGGTGCACTCGCGCGGTACACCGGCGATTTCGCGCTGGCCGAGGACCTCGCCCAGGAAGCACTGGCCGAGGCCCTGGTTACTTGGCCGCGTGACGGCGCACCCCGCAATCCCGCGGGGTGGTTGCTCACCGTCGGCCGGCGTCGCGCGATCGACGCGTTCCGTCGGCGCTCCGCTCTCGATGAGAGATATGCCGTCCTCGCCCGTGATCTGGGCGAGGGCGGTGTGCTCACGGGGCGCGAACCCACCAGCGAAGCCGAGGACATGCTCTGGGATCCGGATCGCATCGATGACGACGTGCTCGCATTGATATTCATCTCCTGCCACCCCGTGCTGGCGCGGGAGGCGAGGCTGGCGCTCACCCTGCGGGTGGTAGGCGGCTTGACGAGCGATGAGATCGCCAAGGCGTGCCTCGTGCCGACGGCCACCGTGCAGGCCAGGATCACCCGGGCGAAGAAGACCTTGGCGGCGGCGCGGGTGCCGTTCGAGCTGCCGTCGGCCCGAGAGCGGGCCGAGCGCCTCGGCTCGGTGCTCAGCGTGATCTATCTGATCTTCACCGAAGGTTCCACGGCCAGCTCCGGTGATGAGCTGATCCGATTCGAGCTGGCTGGCGAGGCACAGCGCCTGGCGCGGGTGCTGGCCAGGCTGGTGCCGAACGAGCCCGAGGTCTACGGTCTGCTCGCGCTGCTCGAACTGACCGCGGCGCGCTTCCCCGCCCGTACCGGCTCGGACGGCGAGCCGGTGTTGTTGGAGCAGCAGGACCGTCGCCGCTGGGACCGTGCCGCGATCCGCCGGGGACGGGCCGCCCTGGCCCGCGCGGAGCAGGTCGGCCGTGGCCTCGGGACCTACGGCCTGCAGGCGGCGATCGCCGAATGTCATGCCGTCGCGGCCTCGGTCGAGACGACGAACTGGGAGCGCATCGTGCTCATCTACGAGGCGCTCGGCAGACTGGCCCCGTCCCCGGTGGTCGACCTCAACCGGGCGGTGGCAGTCTCCATGGCCCAGGGACCGGCTGCGGCGCTGCCGATCGTGGACAAGTTGGCGGCGGCTGGCGCGCTTGCGAATTCGCATCTCCTGTCCAGCGTTCGCGGTGAGCTGCTCACCCGCCTGGGACGCACCGATGAGGCGCGCACTGAATTGGAGCACGCGGCAAAGTTGTGCGGCAACGAACGCGAGCGAACGGTGCTGCGGCGCAAGCTCGCTGAGCTCGGCTGACGGTGAACACCCGCAGCTGTGCCCGGTGCGGCTCCATGTAGGTGAAATCGGTTGCCTGTAAGGCCAATTCGTCATTGATGAAAACAGCGATCGGACCGGTGCCCAACGGGCCCGATGCGGCGCCGCTGAAACAGCTTTTGTACGCCAACACCGGCTGGACCGGTCGCGCGCACGCCGAGCACGGCAGACAACTCGCTGATCACCGCGGCCCGCGACGCCTCGCATGCACTCGGCCTGCCCAATTCGGCGCCGCCCGGCTCGGTACCGCGCAAACGCCGCTGATAGCGGTGGATTCCATGCGGAACCGAGTCACCTGGAGTGCCACACCACCCGATATTTCTGCATTTTTGCAGACGGTACCTGCAACTTTCCCTCTTGCCTGGACACAAACGAGGCATCGATACTCGCCAGGCGAGTCTTGTGCGGTGCGTCACATGCACCGGGCAACATCGTGCGGAGAGAAAGATGAGGAACGACGGGATGACGTCCGCCGATACAGAAACCAGCACCGACAAGGTTGAAGCAGCCAGCTCTGAGAAGGGTCTCGCGCGAGTCGCGCAGTCCCTCGCCAGGTGGACGGAGAAGTGGTTCCCGGACGCCTACGTCGTCGCGCTGGCGGGTGTATTCATCGTGGCGGTCGCCGCACTGGCCAACGGCTCGTCGCCGCGAACAGTCGCGAACGCATTCGGCGACGGCTTCTGGGATCTGACCGCTTTCACCCTGCAGATGGCAATGGTGGTGCTCACCGGATACGTCATCGCCACCTCCCCACCTGTCGCCCGGCTGATCGACCGACTGGCGACCTTGCCGCAAACCGCCAGCAGCGCAGTGAGTTTCGTTGCGTTCCTCGCGATGTCGATATCATTTCTGAACTGGGGACTCAGCCTGGTTTTCGGCGGTCTGCTGGCCCGCGCGATCGCCCGTCGGGCCGATCTACGCGTGGACTATCGCGCGCTGGGCGCGGCGGCGTTCATGGGGTTGGGTGCGGTGTGGGCGCTGGGCATATCCTCCTCGGCCGCGCAGCTACAGGCCACCGCCACCTCGCTGCCTCCGGCCCTGCTGAAAATCACCGGTGTCCTCGACTTCGGGCATACGATCTTCACCTGGCAGTCCCTGCTCATGTGCGCCATCATCATGGCGCTCACTGTGCTGATCGCACACTTCTCCGCGCCGAAGGACGCAGCGATCAAGACCGCCGAGGACCTGGACGTCGATCTGGATGACCAGCCCGCGGAAGTGACTCCACGCTCGCGTCCTGGAGAATGGCTCGAGTACAGCCGCATCCTGCCGGTCCTGGCCGCGGTGTTGACGGTGGGCTGGTTGATCTCCCAGCTCACCAGCAAACCGGTGCTTACCGTGGTCAGCAGCCTGAACGGTTATCTGCTCGTCTTCCTCATGCTCGGCTTGGTGCTGCACGGGACCCCGCGCAAGTTCTTGCAGGCCATCTCCCTCGCCGTACCCGCCACGGCCGGAATTCTCGTCCAGTTCCCGCTGTACGCCGCCATGGCCGCGATCCTCACCAAAGCCAAGGGCCGGGGCGGTCTCACCATCTCCGAACACCTCGCGCACTTCTTCACGAGTATCGGCGGCGGCGGAAGCTTTGCCATCGTCATCGCCCTCTACACCGTGGTACTCGGCGTCTTCGTCCCGTCCGGCGGTGGAAAATGGCTGGTCGAAGCCCCTTACGTGATGCAGGCATCAACTGATGTCCACATGAACCTCGGCTGGACGGTGCAGATCTACAACGTGGCCGAGGCGCTGCCGAACCTCATCAACCCGTTCTTCATGCTGCCGCTGCTGGCAGTGCTCAAACTGCGGGCGCGCGACCTCGTCGGATTCACGTTCCTGCAGTTCCTGTTCCATCTGCCGGTGGTTCTGCTTCTCGTATGGCTGCTCGGCATGACATTCGAATACGCGCCCCCGATCCTGCCCGCCACCCCGTGACCTCGGCCGGTCCAGCGGGCCCTTCGGGGCATCGGCGTATTCGATTGCCTCTTCGGCGATCTCACGACCGCGGACCGCGACGAGCCTCCGGCTACCGGGCGAGAAAGTGCCAGCCGACCCACGCCCACACGAGCACAGCGACAATCCTCGCCACCCGATTGCGCGTGAGGTACGCGATCGTTTCCCCCAGGGGCGCGACCAGATCCCGGCGCACATGCGTGACCACGACCACGCCCAGCGCGACCACCAGCACCACCAAGAACCCGACGATCACGATCACCCGATCGCTCATCTCGACACCAGCCAGCAGCCGGCACCCAGCCACACCAACCATCCGGCCAACCGCAGCGGCAACTGCTCGAGTGCCGGATCCAGCAGCGTCGACAACGTCGGGTGCAGATCGCTCGCTCGCGTCCAATCCGGTTGCCGCACAAAGGCATACACTTCCCACACCGACGCGACGACCACCAACGTCGACCAAACAACCACTCCGCGCCGCAGCCGGATGGTGCGTGGAATCTGCTCGGGTCTCACGCGGAACGCCAACACAGCCACCACGACCACCGGCACCATCACCAGCACGGTTGCCTGCCAACTGAACGGCCGGGTCGCGGCCCCACCCGTCGCCAGCACAACACCGACGACCAGCAGCAGCATCCGCCGCCGAAATGGTCGCGCCGATTCCCCTGTCACCTGGGCAGAATAAGCCCCTGAGCACCGAATTCCGGCGTTCGGCGACACCGACACCGCGGCTGGTCGCTGGCATACACAGCACCGACAAATGAATCCACCGCGGTGTGCGGCAGCATCCTCACCGCCATCACCGACCACCTGGCGCCGGATTCGGGCAGTCGGTCGATGCCGATCCCGCCGCGGTCGGTCAGCTCGTCGCCGGCGAATGGTCAGCAGCGACGCCGCGGGCGGCTGATCTCACATACGACGGCGCGGTTTGAGTCCCGCATCACGTGCTGCCAGCACGGCCTGCGCTCGATCACGCAATTGCAGTTTGGCGAAGATGTGCCGCACGTGGGTCTTCACGGTCGCCATGCTGATGAACAGTTCCTCGGCTATCTCGGTGTTGGTCCGTCCGGCGCCGATCAGCGCGAGAATCTCGGACTCGCGACCGCTGAGATCGCCGAAGCCCGGCGGCAATTGCGCCGGCGCGGGCGGGCGGGCCGAGAAGTGATCCATCATTCGGGCAAGGACCACCGGCGACACCACCGGTTCGCCCGTGGCAGCGCGGCCGACCGCGTCGATAAGACCGTCTGCGGTGACATCTTTGAGCAGAAATCCGCATGCGCCCGCACGCAAGGCGTCGACGACATGCTTGTCGTGGTCGAAGGTGGTCAATGCGAGCACCCGAATATCCGCGCCGAGTGCGACAATCCGACGCGTCGCTTCGACCCCGTCGACGCCGGGCATCCGCAGATCCATCAATACGACATCTGGCTGCAATGCGGTCGCCGCCGCAACCGCTGCGGCGCCATCGGCTGCCTCACCGACCACTTCCACGCCGCCCAGTTCGAGAATCGTGCGCAATCCCTGGCGCACGAGATCCTGGTCATCGACCACCAGCACGCGGGTCATCGCACACCCGCATCGAACGGGATGGTGACCGTGACATCGAACCGGCCACGTTCGGCTCGCGAAGCGAAGGTACCGCCCAGCAACTCCGCCCGGTGCCTCATGCCGGTCAATCCCCGGCCCGGGCGCGGCTCGGCGTTGCGCGTCATCCGGTTCGTCGAGCGCAGCGCGACCCGATCCGGCAGCCAGTCGACGGCGATATCGACCTGTTCGCCCGGCGCGTGCCTGCCCGCGTTGGTGAGACATTCGCGCACAATGCGATTGACCGCGAAGACCGCGTTCCTGCACTCGGGCGGCGGCGTGCCGGTGACGGTGAGACTGTTCGCGATCCCGACCGATCCGGCGTTGTCGGCCAGCTGCACCAGGTCCGAATCATCCTGCACGCCTGCGTCATTCAGCGGGGCAAGCACGTTCAGTACTTGACGGATCTGCGCCAGCGTGTGATGCGCCGTCGAGCGGATCGCCTCCACCGGCACGACCGCCTTGGCGGGTGCGATCTTCAGCGCCGACGCCGCCGCCTCCGCCTGGATCGCGATGAGAGTGAGTTCGTGGCCGACCACATCGTGCAACTCCCGGGCGATACGGGCACGTTCGGCGGCGACCGCGGCCTCCTCGGCCCGCTCGCGTTCGTACCGCAACTCCCGGGTCAATGCGCTGATCTCCGCGTTCTGGCGACGCTGAATCGCGACCACCCGGCCCGCCACCACCGGGGCGACGACAGCGAGCACTCCGCCGATGGCCGCTACCGGCTGTTCGGGGCCGAGCAGTGTGCCGACGACCGCGGCCAGCGCCGCCCATGCGGTGACCGCGGGCACGGCGATACCCCGGCGGCCCCAGGTTCCCAAGGCATAGAACTGCAGCACCACCGCCACGAATCCCGGCACTGGGAAACCGTCGAGCGGGATCAGCCAGGTCAGCGACGAAACCAGCGCGGACGCAATCGGATACGTCCGACGCCAGGCCAGCGGGAGCATCGACCCGACCACATACACCTCGCCGACACCGCGGCCCGCGATGGGAAAGATCGCGGTCTGCACCAGCCCGGCCACGACGAATACGGCCGCCAGCACCGCATCCGACGGCGTGGTGCCCAATCGTTCGGCCAGTCTCACCGACCGAGCGTAAGTGAGGAAGGAACACGGCGTCGTCATCCCACGGGGTGAGCGTGCGACCAGCCCATACGCCGAGTCCCTTCCCGCCCGCGGGCCGATGTGTGCCCCGGGTGGCGGTTCCTACTCTTCGGTTGTCCGGATCTGTCGAGCGCAAGAGGAAAAGCCCAATGGACGCAATACATCTCGATCCAGGCGCGACGCTCTCCGGGCCACAGCGCGTCGGTGCCCGCTTCGGACTGGCGTTCACCGCATCCCAGCTGACGGTCATGGCGGCAATGGCGGTTTTCGTGCTGCCCCGAGCCGGCGCACCCGGCGCTGCCCCACTCGAACGCGGCGCGAACGTGCTGGACGCCCAGCTGCTCTATCGGCTCGGCAACTTCGCCCTCATGGCCTCGGGAATGCTGTTCCTCGGATTTCTCGGCGTGGTGCACACGCGTCTGCGCGAAACCGATGGATCGGGAGCGCTGGCGACCGTCGCGGTCGCGTCCGGCACGCTGCTGGCGCTGATCTGGCCGCTGGCAGGCATGCTGCACGACGTCGCTATCGACGCCGCCGAAGCAAGCGCAGACCCGAGGTTTCTCGCCGGATGGGACTCCGTCGCGCCCTTCGGTCTAGCGCTGTCGGCGATGCCGCGACTGCTGTTCGTCGGCGCGATCGTGCAGTGTCTGCGCCGCACCCGTGCGCGCGGCGCGCAATGGCTGCGCCGCGGCGGCACCGCAGTGCTCCCGCTGAGCCTGGCGGGCAGCGCCACACTCGTCCACTCCGCACTGTTCCCGGTGTTGGCCGTGAGCACGCTCGCCTTCCAACTGTGGGTCGGTGCCGTCGCATGGCACTGGCTGCACACCGAGTCCCCCCGCTGATCCCTACCTCGAGGAGAAACCAATGCACCACAACGCCGCTCAGATCGATTTGCCGGGCCAGGCCTGTATCGCTGACGGACCGATCGACCACACCGGCATGTACGTCATGCATTTCGCGCTCCGACGCGATATCGCCGACCTGGTCTCCGCAACCGCACTGACACCGCCGACGGAGACCGTGACATGGCGTGCGCTCGCCCGCTACTGGGCGCTGTTCGCCGAAGCCCTACACCACCATCACACCGCCGAAGACGACCACTACTGGCCTGTGCTCACGACAGCCGTCCGGCAGCGGGGTACGGCCGCCGATCGAGCCGTCATCACCGCCATGGAACACGAACACTCAGAAATCGGCCCCGCCGTCGCCGAATGCCGCACCGGATTCGCGAATATGCTCGCCCAGCCGAATGCCGAGACAGCCGCAGTCCTCCATCAACACCTCGATGCGCTCGGACGCCTACTCTATAACCACATGGCCCACGAGGAGCGCGACGCACTCCCCATCGTGCAACGGCTCCTGACCCCGGAGTCGTACGCGCAGATCGAGCGCGCAATCGGCCGGTCATACCCGCTGCGCCTGGTCTGCACCCTCGTACCCTGGGCATTCCACGGCCTGCCCGCCCCCACGGCCAAGGAACTATCGATGAGGGCGAAACCGCCGGAGCGACTTATGCTGCGCCTCAACCGCCCCCGCTTCGAACGCCGGCACACAGCCGCGTTCCGGTATCCAATGGGCACGTAGCCCGGCCATGGAATGCCTTGCCTGCGTTGCGATCTGCGCCGAGAATGAATCGAACGGCGGGCGGAGGAAAGCTTATGAACGTGGATTTCGGTGCACATCCACTGTTCTCTTGGTACGTGGTGCTTCTGCTGGTGAGCGGGATCGTCCTGCTGCTGCTGGCCGTCCCGCGGTCTCTGGACCGCTGGTGGCGCCTGGCCGATGCAGCTTGCGGCAGCTTGTGTGCCGGGTACGGGATCTATCTCGGGTTCTTCTACCACACCGGCACCTACCTGGTGATTCTGAAGTTGTTCGTATTGCCCGCCATGCTGGTCGTCATATCGGTCTCGGATTTGCTCGGCAAAAGATCAAGAAACAGGTGATCGGCCGAGACGGACGTTCGGCGCCATCAACCAGCCCGCCGACTGAGCATCGATGAAACCATGCAGTCTGTAGTCCACTCACCCCGAGGAGAACCATGCTCGCAGTAACCGCAGATGTGACCGTCAAGGACGGGTCCGGCCCCGAGTTCGAGTCCGTCGTCGCCGACCTGGTCGCCCAGGTACGGGCCAACGAACCCGGCAATCACGCCTATCAGTTGGTCCGCTCCCAGGCCGACCCCAACAATTACCGCTTCTTCGAAATCTATTCCGACAAGGAAGCTTTGGACGCCCACAGCCGCTCGGACCACTTCCGCGCCGCCGGCAAGCTCATGGCGCCACTTCTGGCCGCGCCCCCGAAGCTCGAGTTCTTCGACACCCTCTGAACCCCACCCTCTGCGGACCCCGAACCGTCCGCAGAGGGTAATCCAGCTCGCCGCCCGTACATCCGCCGAACGAATGCTTCGGCGGCCGGGATGGACGCAGTGGCTCAGCGGGGAGCAGATACCCAGTGGTCGGTGTGGTTCGAACGCGGCAGCTGATCGTCAACGGAGCTCGATGGGGCCGCGGATCTGGCGTACTGCCCGGTCCCCGGGACCCGCGAATCCTGTCACGAGTACGCACCTCGGTCACATGCTGCCCTCGTTCACATCGAGCCTGCCACGGCTCATCGTGCCACCGCCGACAAGAATCGGCCGAGGTCGAAATATGCTGCCGACCAGGAACACTCGATCTTTTCATCTCTTGATCGGCGTTCTATTAGCTGGATCCGTGCCGAGCTCTGACTGAAATAGCTCATCGACGCTTCTCGTCATCTGGTCTGTTTCTTCGCCTTGTTCGGCTTCTTCTTCGTCTTCGGCTTGTCGTGGTCGGGCTCCCACTCGAAGCCCGCGAGGTTCTGCTCGCAGTGCCAGTTTTCGACTACAACATCGTCTTGGTCTCGTTCGCACCAGCGTTCCGTCTTGCCGCACGCGGTGACGCCGAGTCCGGCGGCTACCGCGATCGCCAAGGTGATCACAGCGGCGCGGAAGCGGGTGTTATGCATTGAGGTTTCTCCGATTTCGGTGATTACGTGCAACTGCCAATCCTCGCCGGTGCTCTCGGCGACCGCCGGCCGGGCCGGCGGTCGCGGCGGTGCGGGAATCCATTGGTAGATCCACGGTTTGGGCACCAATCCTCGCCAGTCGGCCTTGCAGGAACCTTAACGATTGGTAACTGAATACCGGGCGCACGGGCAGCCCGGCCGCGGCGCCCGCCTGCCGTGATCGCCGACGTGCTGCGCTACAGAGTCCGCCGCATCGGACGAGCCACATGGCTTGCCGCCCGACATCTCGTCACAGTGATCACATCGATGATGATGCTGCGGCCGCAAGCGGCAGCGAGCATTGACTTCGCCCTGGCGTCATCGAACGTCTGCGGCCAGCGAGAGACACGGCTGCTGCCCGAGACACGGCTGAATCCAAGCCGCCGCTACCCCAAAAAACAGCTCCAGAGTTGTCGCCCGGAAGGCACTACTCCGCTATTCGCCGCAGCCTTGGCAGGCTACGACGCCTGGGCAATCGGCAAAGACACCGCACGCTACGAGCTCGAGACCCAAGGGTGTGCTGGCGGTTCCACGACGACGCGCAGATGATCAACGGCAGGCGTGCTCGTACTCGCGGACCTCGACTTCGAGTTCGCGATGCTGCCGTGGGCCGATACGGACGTACGTTCGACGCCTCGGCCCACAAATCACTGGGCCGGCCGGTCGTGCTTGTTCTGGTCGGGCGGCTGCTCGGGCTGGGTCTCCGGTGTCGGCTGTGGGTGCTGCTGCTCGAGCAGAGGCTCATCGGGCGAAGGCTCATGCGGCGGAGGCGGCTCGGGCAGTGAGTAGTCGGACCGGGTCACTGTGGCCGACGTAGCGCCGACGTTCGCGATCGCAGTTCCCCCGAGCACGAGCGCCAGTGGAACCGCTCCCGTCACGACAATCGAGACCATCTTCTGTCGACGCGGGTGGGGGGCCCTGTGTTTGCTTGTGCCCATAGAAATATCCCCTTCTTACGAAAAGAGATTTTGGACTCGAATATTTATATCCGACAGCCATATCGACGACTTCGGAGTATCTCCGAGCATAGGTGACAGTTTGCCGCATGTCCATGGCACCTGTTCGGTCCGTATGAATATTCCGGTCGATGAATCAGGTAATCCGCGACTCTGAATAAGACGGGCGATTACCGTGGCTTCGGATGCTCGCATCTCGCACCCCACCGGACTTCGCGATCAGGTGACCAGCGACGACGTGCGCGTTCACCCAGGTCGACGGTGGCATACCTGTCAACCGGGAACCAGATCCCGCCCCGCCGCCGGGACTTGACTTTTCGGTCTGCCCATCGCTGATCTGGCATCCGAAATTTCGATTCGCACGGTTACCTGTAATTGTTCGGACTTATTTTCAGGTTCGTCGCCGGGCTGACGTCGCCGGTAAGCAAAGGACCGATCGGGAGAGCTTCAAATCGGCTCGATGACGTTCTTCCGCAGGTGCCCGTAAACCACCGAGGTGCGTACGTCCGCGAGCTCCTGCCGCACGGTCAGCTTGTCCAGGACCACCGCGTGCAGATGGTCGGTGTCGCGAACCGCCACATGGAGCAGGAAGTCCTCGGTGCCCGTGAGCACGAAGACTCCGATCACCTCGGGCATCCGTGCCACGAAGGCCTGGAACTGCTCGATGATCGCACGCGTCGGCGGCCGTACCCGCACGGCGATGATCGCCTGCAGCCCCCGGCCGATCGAGGGGAGATCCACCTCGGCGTGAAATCCGAGCAGCACACCGCGCTCACGGAGGGAGCGCACCCTTTCCAGGCACGTGGAGGGGGCAATGCCCAACTCCTGTGCCAGGTCCCGGTTGGTGCGCCGACCGTCTTGCTGCAGAAGCCGCAGCAACGCCGAATCTAGTTCGTCCATGTTCCGTCTCACTTACAGGGGGCCGAATTTCATTCGGCCAGCGTGCCATGTTCCCGGACTAATTGCTAGCTTGCTCGCTGTAGTTCCGTTCATGATGCGCTTCTCCACTATGCGGTCAGGCGGAGATGGAAGTTCGGATGGGAAGGGGCATCAGGGGTGGACGAGCGGAGGACCAGGATCTCGGCGATCTGTTCGGTCGTGGCGGCCGCGCTGTTCTGGAGCAGTTCGTACACGGTGACCAAGCAGGTGCTGGCGGACGTCGGACCGTTGACCATCGGGGCCATCCGCTTCACGCTCGCCGCCGCGCTGCTCGGGATCATGGTGCGCATGCGCCGTACTCCGGTCGCGCGGCCGGATGCCCGTCAGCGGCGGATGATCTACCTGAGCGGCGCACTCGGCATCACGGTCTACTTCGTGCTGGAGAACATCGGCGTCGAACTGTCGACCGCCTCCGACGCCTCTTTGATCGTGGCCACCTACCCGCTGATGACCATGCTCGTGGAGCTGGTGGTCTTCCGGGCCGGAATGCCGCCCCTGCGGGTCGGTGGCGTGCTGCTCGCCTCGGCGGGAGCCTTCCTGGTCGTGCGCAACGGGGCGGAAGCCGGAGGCAGTGGGCGCTGGTCCGGCGATGTCCTGCTGCTGCTCGGCGGGCTGGTGTGGGCCGGGTACAACGTGCTGGGCAAGTACGCGGGGCGCGGGCAGGACGCGGTGAATCTCACCTACTACCAGACCGTGGCGGGCGCCGCCGGGTTCCTACTCGCCTCGCTCTTCGAGATCGCGGACTGGCGGCTCCCGGACGCCACGGCCTCAGCGCTGCTTGCCTATCTGGCCGTGGCATGTTCCGTCGGCGGCTTCCTTCTCTACAACTATGGTCTGCGCCGGATGACCTCGAGCGTCGCGGTCAACATCCTCAACCTGGTACCGGTCTTCGGTGTGCTGGGTGCGGTGGGAATCAACGGCGAGGCGGTCCGGCTCGGGCAGGTCTTCGGCGGCGTGATCATCGTCGCCGGTGTGACAGTCGGATTGATCGAGCGCCGAACGGCGGTCGAGAAAGCCGCGGTTTCCGACCCGGCCCCAGTCGGCGAGTGCGCATGAAAGAGTCCGGCCCGGGGATCTGCGGGCTCTCGCCCTCGAGCGGGGCACGGTCGCGCGCCAGCCATGGGCCGCCATCGTGTAGCCAGTCCTCGGCTCTGCCCATGCCGCCGTGGTCGGCCACCCGCTACACCCCTGTCAGTGGCCTCGGATTCTGGAGCCCGCGATGCGAGTTACTCGTCAGCCGGGGAGGTGGTGGCTCCCCCGGGAGTGTCATCGGGATCGGGTGCTTTGGACTTCGGGTCGACCACCGGATGTGTAGCGCCTCCAACATTCGCGCCGGTCCCCTCGCCCGCTCTGCTGCTGGTAATTTCATCGGCGCTCGTTCGGCGGCCTTCGTAGGGCGGTACGGCCGGTTCCGCGTCTCCCGGGGGGAGGGTCCCGCTCGTGCCTATCTGTTCTTCTGCCGGGTTGTGGTCGCGTGTTGAGGTGACTTCTTCTTGGTCGAATGTGCCAGTCGGGCGATCTACCGATCCGCCGCCCGGCGTATCCGATCCGGTGTCTCGCGAGCCCTTGGCTCCTCGTTCCGATTGGGGTTCTTCAGGCAGATGTTTGCCAGCCATAGCTGCATCGTCTCCTCGAATAGAGCGCTGCATTATATGCTCTGCACTTCAAGCCTGATGCCCGATTGAACCGCAGTCAAGCCATCGTGCTGACGACGGGACGGCCGAATCGGCCCATCGAACGTTCTGCCGATCAAAGCAATCCGCATCGAATCGACCACGCCACCGTCCAGACCTGTCCCGGCGTGCGTCAGCATGCCCTCGGTTTGCTGGACTCCGCGACCGACGCCGTCGACCGCGGATCTGCGATGAATGCGAGGCAGCCTCGGTGACGTCCCACCCAGAGCGAACCCGTGGCCCGGGGTGCGGCTGACCGCACCCCGGGCAGGTGTTCGACGCACTGCGCACGCTTGACGCCGCCCGCTCAGCGTAGTTAACTGAGATATAGATCATATATGATGAAATAGTCAGGAGCATGGTATGGTCTCCGATTCGACAGCGGTATTCGTCCGACGTTGCCCGAGAATGCCCAGGCCATGACAGCCGACACACGGCTCCGGCCCGGCAGTGATGTGCATCTGCGAATCTGGTTGGGCGGCATGGTCTTCGACTACGCGGCAACCATCGTCGCGGCGCGCAATGTGATCAACGATTGGACACGAAAACGTTGGTTCACAATCGAATTGATCCATTATGCGGTCGAGGAACGTCTGCTGCTGCCACGGCTACCGTACGAACGATTGTTTCTCTGGCCATGACACCCCACTGAGAGCGTGTCGTTGGCCGAATTGGCCGCACCCCACCTATGCCGTCACCATCAAAGCCACTGAGCCGCAACAATCCGAAGCTCGTATCGTCGAACTCGTCTCGAAGCCGATCTCCGTCGCCCTGCTGCCACTACTGCGCGCCGCCGCCGAACCCGACGACCCGGTCAATATCGGCTCAGTAGACGGCATCCGCCCCTCCGATATGGACACTTACAGCTACACCGCGAGCTTGTAGGTGAGTTTTCGGAGATCCTCATGCGTGACATCATTCACCGAACACGAGCGCACCCTCACCGAAGTCGTCGGCACCTTCGGTGACCCCAGCGTGCTGTTCGGCAGCACCAACCCGCTCTACGGCAGGACGCTGGCCTACGCCACAGCCGACACCTCCGACCCGATGGTGATCCTCCACCTCTGGAATGGCACCGACCCCGGCACAGAGCCGAGCTGGCCGCCCAAACACCCGGAACCGATCCTGCTTGCGATCCGATGGGGCACAGGCGCGTTCCCAGCATCTTTCACATTTACCCCGCAAGGCCACCGACGCCGTCCCGCCCAGGCCGCTGACGAGAACCGCACACCCGACTGACTCGAGTGCGCAACCGGCGCGCGGCCTCGCTGCCAACATCACGCGGCGTGCTCACAAGGTCAGGTGCCCAAACCTGATCGCCAGCAGATTCGCTACCAGGACGGCGACGAAGACGACCGCGACCGATCGGTAGCTCACGGCCCACAGTCCGACCGCAGCGCTGCCGAAAACCACGACCTTGGTGACGACCGCGAGCAGAGGGTTGTCGAATGTCGCATGCGGCGCCGCGAAGAGGCCCCAGGCCAGCGCCGCGAGGAGGGGTGCGCCTACAGCCAACACGAGCTTGACCGGAGTCATAGTGGCGGTCTTCCAGCCCCACAGTCCCAGCGCCCCGAGCGCGACCAACTCCATCCCGAATGCCAGCGTGAGGTTGGCCCATTTCCAGACTTCCTGCATGCCCGTTCTCCCATGATCCTACGAGAGCATTGCTCTCTAATGAGAGCAGTGTGCATGGTGAGTTCAGCTTCGTCAACCCTGTTTGTCGCAAGCCCCGTGACCTGTTGCTTTTGCAGCCTTCGCCACCGGCTCCCTCCGCCACGGAGTACGCGGGCATCCTCGGATTGGGCAACGATGCGGAAGGCGGCGGCATTATAGATGGGCCAACGCGACCACTTCTGGAGTTCGGCCAAACCGCGTAGAATTCGAGCAGGTCGGGACAGCATTCGGAGCCCTATCATGACTGAGAGAAAGAATTCACACACGAAGTTCGGCCGGTTGGCGGCGGCGGCCGGTATAGCCGCAGTTGCCGCGATTCCGGTCGTCGCAGCGGCGGCGCAAGCGCCTACCGCACACGCAACGACGCCCGCATCTGCAACCCAACTCGTCGACAGCCCCGGTTGGGGTCACGGCGGCGGTTGGGGCGGTTGGGGCGGCTGGGGCAACGGCGGCGGCTGGGGTCACGGCGGCGGTTGGGGTCACGGCGGCGGTTGGGGTTGGGGCGGCGGTTGGGGATGGAATCCTGGCTGGTGGAACCCATTCGGCTGGGGTGGCTGGGGCAGCTTCTAGCGCCGGTGACCGAGCCCGGACACGCACAGCGTGCCGGGCTCGGTTGCATCGAGTACCGATCATGTGAAGCCAGGTTCGACCAACCGGGCTGGCGCTGGTGACGAGATGAAGATTGTGTGTATCGGTGGCGGGCCGGCCGGGTTGTACTTCGCTATTTCGATGAAGCGACGCGACCCAGCCCATGACATCACGGTGATCGACCGCGATCCCCCCGGGTCCACCTATGGCTGGGGCGTCGTGTACTGGGACGACCTCCTCGACATTCTGTATCGGAATGACCCCGACAGCGCCCAGGCGGTGCGTGCCGGGTCGGTCCTATGGCGTGAACAGGCAATCCATGTGCGCGACGACCAGACCGCACATTTCGGGGGCTACGGGTTCAGCATGGGGCGCGCGGCATTGCTCGACGTACTTTCCCGACGGGCGAGCGACCTGGGCGTCGATGTCCAGCACGGGCGAGAGGTCCACGATCTGTCGGGCTTCGACGACACCGATCTCATCGTCGCCTCCGATGGCGCGAACAGCCGGGTACGGCAGCTGGGTAATCATCGTTTCGGCACGTCCGTCACACTCGGCGAGAATCGATATATCTGGCTCGGTACGGACAGGGTCTTCACCCGATTTACCTTCGCCTTCGAACGCACCTCGGCCGGTTGGATCTGGTTCCACGCCTACCCATCGGTTGCCGAAAAGATCAGCACCTGCATCGTTGAGTGCCAACCGCAGACTTGGCATGGACTGGGATTCGATTCCCTGGACAACCTGGAGAACTTGCGTGTTCTGGAGAACATATTCACGCGCCTTCTCGACGGTCACTCGTTGATCAGCAAGACACGAGGCGAGTTCGCAAGGTGGAGCCGCTTTCCCGAGGTAACCAACAAGACCTGGTATCACGACAACGTGGTACTGCTCGGCGATGCAGCGCACACGACGCACTTCACCATCGGTTCGGGCACCCGGTTGGCAATCATCGACGCCATCGTGCTCGCACAGAACCTGTACGAGCATGCCGAGGTCGCCGACGCGCTGGAGAACTACGATGCGCAGCAGCGCGCTGCGCTGCGCCCGATACAGGCCGCCGCCCGTACCAGCATGATCTGGTTCGAACACGCCGACCGGTATCTCGACCGCAGCGCCGTGCAGTTCGCCTATGCGATGGCGGCTCGGCACGGGCTGCAAATGCCGTGGCGATATCAGCTACACCTGCTCACACAGGTACCCACTGTGCGCAAGATCCGGCGTGCCATCGACTCCGGACAGCGGCGGTGGCGGGCTGCCCGACGGGGGGAACTCGCGATGGCACTGCCCTCGCCACGGCGCCCACCCGAACCGACCCCGACCGATCAGTCGATGTTCTGATCCCCGCACAAGCCGGGCACCGGCACAGGGCAGCAACTACTCGACCGGTCTACCCGTGGAGCGACATAGCGGTGTCGACGACGCGGTTCCAGTTGTGTTGGCGCCCTGCGAGATCCCCAGTGGTGACGATCGATGAGTCGCGGATAGCTTTCAACCCGGATGCGACCCGCTCATCGGAGGTGAGTGGACGGATCGCTGCGGCGGATCTTTCGCGCTCCTCCGGCGTCGCGAATCACCTTTTCCGGCACAATCATTCGAATCAAAGGCAAAGGACTCATCCGCCAGGAGTAGACCAAGACCGACTCGGGCTAACTTCCACCGGCTGTCGCGCCAAGCCCGCGGCGAGAAGTTCGCGTGGGTTGCCCCCAAGACCTTCCGCAAGACGGTCGCATCCCTCACCGCCGACCAATACGGCCCACAGGCCGCAGCCCAACAACTCGGCCACGCCAACAACTCGGTCACCAAGCGTCACTACATCGACCAACCGACCGAAGCGCCCGACTTCACAGCGACCTTGGGACGGCTCTCGGGCTGAAAGCGTGTCGTTTCCGTGTCGTTCGACCCCCGAAACGGACAAAACCAGGGTCGAACTGGTACGTTCGCCCTGGTCACAGCTCGCGGCGTTGCCTTCAGCTCCACAAAAACTCCGGGTTGCCGCTGCTGGGCTATGGGCCTACTGCCTGGTTGCGGGGCCGTTGTCGGTGCGGCGCAGTACCCAGGTGCCGCGGCCGGCGGCCTTGGCGCGGTACAGGCCGACATCGGCGTCGTCCAACAGCTTTTCGGCATTCGCGCCGGCAACCGGGGTGACAACAGCACCGATGCTGGCCGACATCGACAGCAGATCACTGGGACCGACTGGAATCGGGTTTCGCAGCGTCGAAAGCATGGCCTCGGCGGCCGCGTGGGCTGTGTCGTCGTCGCAGGGCGGTGCGAGCAGCGCGACGAACTCGTCTCCTCCGATGCGGGCCAGCGTGACCGTCGGCGAGGTCAGGGTCGCATCGAGCCTGCGGCCGACCTC
The DNA here is from genome assembly GCF_055584605.1 of Nocardia sp. NPDC102475. Lineage (NCBI taxonomy): Bacteria > Bacillati > Actinomycetota > Actinomycetes > Mycobacteriales > Nocardiaceae > Nocardia > Nocardia sp. NPDC102475. The sequence continues at coordinate 141,213 of NZ_JBVJLS010000002.1, forward strand.
GGCCAGCACGCTGTCTCCCGTGCGGTGGCCGTAGCGGTCGTTGATCAGCTTGAACGCGTCGAGATCGAGGAAGCACAAACCGATGTGATCGGCGGGACGGGCGACCGCAACGATGGCCTCCAACTGCTCGAGCAAGCAACGCCGATTCGGCAGACCCGTCAACGGGTCGTGACGGGCCTGCCACCACAGTTTCTGCTGCATAGCCCGCCGCTCGGTGATGTCCTCCCCGACGGCGAGCACGCGCACGTCGCGTCCGCCCGCGCCGAGCACCAGCGTCATCGTCCATGCACCCCAGCAGACGCTGCCGTCGGGGCGGCAGAAGCGGCCTTCGAAGTGCGCGGTACCGCTCTTGCGCTCGAGTAGACCGACGACCTCCTGACGGAGCTTCTCGCGGTCGTCGGGGTGCATCAAGTCCAGACCGGATACCCCCGGCAGGTTCTCCCGGTTCATCCCGACCATCCGTGCCGTTGTGGGATTGGCCTCGAGCGTGATGCCGTTTCTGTCGTAGAGCGCGATAGCCACCGCGGCGTTGTCGAACACCACGCGGAAGCGTTGGTCGACAGCCTCCTGGTTGCGGGCGTGGACGTTCAGCAGTTCGGTCGTGTAGCCGCGGCCCAACTCTCCCAATAGCGCGCCGAACCGTTGTGCCCGATCCGGCCGGTGTGACCGCTCCAGTAAACCGGCCAGCACCGCCGCGGTCGGGGTCATCATGGCGGGGATCGTGAGGTTCGACTGGACCATCTCGACGCCGACTCGGCATGCGGGCGACGGGTCGAACGACTCAGCCGACAAGGCAGCTTCCAGCTCGACGATCCATCTTGTCGTCAACTGGCGGATGTCGTGCGGCAGAGATGCCGGCACGCCACCGCAACCGACCAGGGCTGCCGACCAGTCCCGCGCCATGTCGGCAACCTCGCGACTGTCCATCCGCGAGGACCTTCCTCCATCGCTGGACCTTCAAGGTCCAGCACTGACGACCCTCCCCATCCGCTAACAATGAGCATACGAAAGAACCGCACCGCCTGTATCGGAGGCGCCACAACCGTTCGCCCTACGGGGCGGCCCGCGCCCGATCGAGTCGACAACCGCGCCCGCCCCAGCCATCGTGAAACTGTCCAGGCAGCCTTGTTCACCCGCGTCCCGGTACGCCTTCTTCCCGTCACCGCTCGATTCTCACGGAAAGGCCAGCAGCACATCGACATTCATTGGCAAGCATCGACTTCTGGCCATTCATCCGTGGTCAGAAACGGTCAAGTCCCGGGGCGTGGTGTAACTCGGGTGGTCACCGCATGATCCGAGGTTCGGTCAGGCAGTGAGTTCTGCTGGTGCTTGATCCTCCTGTTCGTCGCTGGGTGCCAGCCTGGTCACGAGCCTGCCAAGACAACCAGGTCCTGAGCCTGCACAAAACCGGATCAACCTGGGGATTTCCGTGAACGCTGACAATCCGCGAGGTCGTGACGAGCTCCGGTTTCGATGTGGTGGAGCAACGTCCGATCCGCAGCCCCTGGTACAACCGTCCGGTACCAGACGTGCTCACCGTGGGCCGACGCCGCTCATACGGCTCCCACCCCGAGCCCGGCCCACAGTCGAGGGCCTGGGCTCCCTGCCTGTTCCGGTCGGCGTCGGCAGGCGCACCACGAGCTACAAGAAATTTTCAGTGCCCTGACCTCGCCGTACTAGCGTTGATCGTCGAAGGACCCCTGTTCAACCTGTTCCACCCCTTCTTCAACAGTGGCATTAACGAGATCGATCGGAGGGCTCGGATGCGTCCAGGTTGGGTTGGTGTCGTTTGTGCGCCGCGTTGGTACTGCGTGATGGTCGGGGTATTGCTTGGCGTGCGGGGCCGTGACGACCCTGGCGAGGGAAGCGAGTTTCGGCCTTCCCGGTGACGGTTGGCGAGCTGCGTGGCAACTGGTGTCGCTGTCGGTACTGGTTGGTGGGTTTCGCGTGCCCGCAAGCGGCGTGGCCGGCCGTGGCGCTGGTCGGCGTGGTGTACACGGTCGCAACCGGGCTGGAGGCGTTTCATGGCGCCGACCTGTTGGGGGTGGTCCCGGTCGATATGCGGGACCGTATCGTGCACCCGCTGCTTGCTGGCGTGGCCGGTGGCTGCTTGCTGCTGGCTCGTCGTCGAGCCGACGTGACAACTCGAGTCTGAATCCTCGGATCATGTTGCGGGTGAGGCGCCTGCGCCGGCATTCGCACCGGAACTCCCAAGCCGTGGATCATCCACCGCCAAGCGCAGTGCCCACGCCGACAACGCCCAACTGCGTTGCTACCGCACCGTCAACGAACCCTCGTTCGAACGTCGCCCGCCAGCCACCGAACCGGGCTCAACGTCCCAACCTCGACCAGGCCGCCAAACACCCCGGGGTCAGAAAGGGGCGTCCTCACTCGTCAAGTCGACCACCTCGAACAGGCGGTCGGCGTCCCACTCCCGGAAACCGTGCCCGACCCTGGCTGCATAACCGTGGCTCCGCCGTCCAGAAATTTCGCTCGGGAGGTACCACATCACCATCACCCAGCTCGACACCACCACCCCTTCGAAGGGGCCGCGAGAAACGAATTGAGCCTAAACCTCCGGCGATCGGTGCTGTAGCGCGGAAAGTTATAGGATTTCAGATCGCGTGACATGTCGGTCTTGGTTGACCTGCGGCTTCGTCGGTTGTCTCACCGATTGTCATTCGGCTCGAGTCTCAGTTCCGTGGCATTTCTTCAGGTTTCGCGCTTTCTGCGCCTGCAGCGTCGTAACTTGTTCGGTCCAGCGTTGCCCAGGACTGCTGCCTGTACGTCGGGCGCATAACGCGCCGAGACGTCGCGGTATAGCCCGGTTGGCCGACCCATTCAAGGCTCACCCCCAGGTACCCGGCACCGGGGCGACGCCGAACCATCAAGCGGCGCAACGTGATTGAACTGCACTTTCACAACGCAAACAGTGGCGGGCCATCGCCACTCGCTACGACAAGTTGGCTCTGACCTATCGAGCCGGATTCGTGCTGGCCCTCATCGTCGAGTGACTCAAGCTATTCGGCGATACCTAGTCCGCTCCAAAGGCTCTCAGACGTAAAAGATTCGGGATCAGCGCACGCTGGAGCGAAGAGAGGCGGATGATCTGTGGCGTGACTGATCCATCCGGCGGGGGCAGTCGAGTCCTGCCATTAATCCTCCAGTTCCGAAACACGACGAAGTAGTGCGCCTGCTGCAACAGGAACTCGCGCAAGCCAATCAGAAGGTCACTGGCAGTCTGGCATCGGCATACGCGTCAGCAGCGGTCGGTGCCGCACTGATCGCCGCCGCGCTGCTGAACATCCCCAGGCCGTGTTCCTCGGCTGCTGTGACGGACAAGTGCGTTCCGTCAGAGTGGAACGGCATGTACGCTGTCGTGCCGATGCTTGCGGTGCTCGTTGCACTGCTATCACTGCAGACGGCCGCACGTTTTATGGCCCTTGGGATCTACATTACTGATCTCGAACGCCATCTCAACCAGCTTCAGCCACTGACCATCTGGACGGTGGACGGTGACGGACGTCGTCAGAACCGCCTGGTACCGTCGACTGAGCAGATGTTCGGGGGTTTCGTTGGAAAGGGAAGACGGAAGTACAGCATCCGACCCCTGAACGGCGTCATCTGGGTCGCCTGCCTGGCCATACTTGTGGCAGGCATCGTTATTCCGCTCTGTCTGGTGGAGTCTATTCCACTGCGGATCGTCGCAGCGGCGGTCTATGCACACATGTCATTCCTGATCGCCCGGTTCACCACTGTCCTGTCTACCCAGCCGCGACGCTATACACACGAACTGTGGGAGAACGGGCTCAAGGCTGCCTACACGTCGGAAGAACGACATTCGAAGAAGAGCGATAATCGAGAGTTCATCAGCTTCTTGATCTACCCTCGGCCGCTGAGCGACCACGGCGTCAAGTTGGCAATTTCGCTAACCGCTCTGGCGGCGGTCTACTTCGCTACCCCGCATGGTGAGATCGCGATCGTACGAGGCTTCCTTGCATGGGTTTTCCTGGAGTTGGTGCTCTACCCAATTCGGTACCAGATCAACGATATTCGCGATCGCGATGTTGACACGACGCACCCTGCCAAGGATGCGCGCCGCCGCCTCAACTTCGACTGGTCCGAAGAGCGGGAACAGATCATTGCTGCGTCGATGGGCTACCGCTTCCTTGCTTTCTTGGCTTTTGGCTTCGTTTACCGCTTCACATGGCAGGAGTGGGTGGGCATCGGCGTGATGTGCGCCATCTTCGCCACCTTCACCTGGCTCTACGAAACCACGAAGGCTTATCTCCGGCGCGAAGGAAGGGAGGTGCAGACTGAAAAGGGAAGGAAGGAAGTCAAAGGGGGACGGATGAAGTCGCTGTCCGATGCCACCCCTTGGCAGGCGAGGTTCCTGATCGGTCTATGCGCGGTGGGTTACGGCGTCCGCGTCGGCTTTGTGTTCGTAGCGGCTGCCTCCGCGGCATTCACCCCCTTGGTTATGTGGTGGATGGTGGCGTTACTGAGTTCGATCACCCTAGCCGAGTACTACTTGCTCAAGAACCAGTGGTCGGTCGAAGGGACGAGCTTCGTCGAGCCCCCGTTCCCGGCAACAATTGCGAACGCTCAGCTTGTTAACAAGGCGCACATCGTGTTGGCGCTCCGAGATGCGGGTGTGCTTGCACGGGATCCGGCTCCGATCGATCCGCTAAGCATCGATGAATTGTTGGATTTGCGCTCGAAGCGCCTTGAGCAGAAAAAGCCGGGCACGCAGGAAACGAAAGAACTCACCACTAATTCGCGGGCCGAACTGCTTGTCCCGCGCTGGGAACAGCTCTTGAAAAGGCGCTTGTCGCTCACCACAAGCCATATCGCCTTCCTTGCATCAGTAATAATCGCCGTACTGGGCACTGCAATAGTCGGTCCGGCAGAGCACGCGCTGACTCGACTTGGAGTTGTCGGCATGTTCGGTATAGCGCTTTTTGTCATCGACCAGGCCATCCTATGGCGCCAGCGTGTCACGCTCAGACGCACAGCCCAACGTCGCGTCAGCGAATGGCCGGAGCCCGATTATAAGTCTGAATATAATGCTGAGTGGTATCTGCTATTGCCGTTAAGCTTGGCCGCTCTCGCCGGTACGACCGTTTTCCAGTTCTTTTATTTCGGTATCAGTTTTCGTCAGAGCTTTCTGGCCGTCATCCCACTAGCGCTGTGGGTAATGATCCTTATGGGGGAAACGTCAAGCTACGACGGACAGAAAAAAGCAGTCGACGGCCTTAAGGATAAAGTCAAAAAGATTCTCAGCCTCCCCACGGACATACGGCACAAAGTCTTTCGAACCGCGGCATCGCCTCAATCGCCGTAGCGCCTTCAAGCCATCCGTCAGCTGACAGCCTGTGGCGAGATCGCACCACTCTTCTCGACGGATCACCACCCAGCTGACCCGGACCGAAGATCCTTGACTGAACCTTTCACGGTGCCACAGGGCCACACCTCCGAACACGACGAGCGGTTCTACCTGGACATTGACGGCGTCAAGGCCGACCGACTCAGCGAGCCGTTTGCCGACCTCCACCAGGCCGCAGACAGCGGTAGGCAGTTCCACAAGGCGATCACCAGGTCGATCAGCGGAGGCAAGAGGTCCAGAAACGACGAAGGTGGTCCTACCCTTTCCGGGGTCAAAGACCCCGGTTCGAGTAAGACCACCCTTGTGGACATGGCGGGAACTTACTCGAACCGGACCGATCTGCTGGAAGACTTCACCGAGCTGCAGAGACGGATCGAGCAAAGCGGACCGCGCAGGTCGCGACCTTCACGGCCAAGAGCGTCTAGCAGCCCGAAGAAGCAGCTGGCTCCCGAGGAAGCCACCGAGATCGTGGCCAAGTACGAGGCCAGCACGTCGATGGCTCAGCTGAAGGTGGAGCACCACATGGCCAAGCGGACGGTGGCGAAGGTGCTGAGGGAGGCCGGAGTCGTGATCAGGCCGAGGCGGAAGAAGGAGGGCCTCCCAGCTTCACCCTGAGTAACGCTCAACGGCTAACCACAACCCCTGGACACGTCGGAGACTACGGCTCGCGGACCTCCGCTGAGGTTCGCGCTCGGTGGCCCCGCTGGACGCACCCGAACGTGACTCCTGAACCAACCGCACCGATCACGGCGGCCCCAACCGATGGACCGGCGACGACAACCAGCCCAAGCAGTAGTACGCCCAAGAGCGTGATCAATAGCGTAGCTCGGCGAAACCTGAACGGGTCGACCAACACGTTGTCGAGTAGTCCAAGCCATGACCGAGGCGGAGGAATGTCGTAGCGTGGGGGCAACCGTCGATGCCCTCGATTACCTGGATGGCGGGGAGCACTCACGTGGGAGCGGTTGTCCGGCAAACCCTTTCGACGGCTCATCGTCGACTGCCCGCAATCCCGAAGGAAGCTGGAAGACGACGCGGAAGTCGACGTGTGGAGCGGCTCGAGATTTCGACGGTCGGTATCTCGTTGCTATGTAAGATCTTTCGAGCATCATCAGTTGCGGAGCGCGTGGGTTGTGGGCCGACGATCGGCCCGGCCTTGGCACGTTTGTCGCCGGTACCGGGCTGGGACCGTTCGGCCGCACCCGATGTGATGTGCCAGCCGAGCTGCTCGCGAATTATCTTGCGGCACTCCAAGAGTGGACGCCTCCCGAACACCCCGATGGCGGGGTGTCATGTCCTGCGCCTTCGGGGGCAACCACATCGCCGGAGGGCGCTAAATGACCCGGGACATATTGCGCACCACTGAATCACCTGATGGTCGCCAGGTCGCCAAGTGGCGGCTGATCGGTACGGTGCCGCGCATCTATCAGGTCCAGAACCGCGCGGATGCTTCGGTCGCCTACCGATGGCCCGATCACAAACAGATACCCAGCGCGCCGCGCGGCCTGATCCTATTCGATGAAGCGTCCCCACCGGATCTCGTCACTGCCCGCGAAGCGTTCCCCGGATTCACCGATCTCTGGGACGCGATACGACACGAACGACTTTCGTTGGTATTCAACCTCTCTGAGCTACACACCGCGGGCGGGGCATGAGTGCCTGCCCCTCTCATGCTCGTCAGCCCCATTGACGCGCGAGCGCGCGCCGCCGCATCCGCCCCGACGCTGGGAGGACCAGCGAGCGGGGAAACGAAGCTCTATCAACGTCATCAGCGCCCCGGCCGTCCCACCCCTTCGGCCGGGGCGTGGCCCGACAACAAAGGCGTGACCACGTGCCCGATGCTTGGCCGTTCGATACACCCCCGTCGATACCGATTCCGGGGACGACACCGATCAATGAGGCAACCAGCCCAGACCTGATCCTGCCGCGACACACCGAACACACGACCGACGAGATACGCCAAGACGTTCCGACGCCGGCACGCGTCCACAACTGTCTCCTCGGAGGGCAGGACAACTATCGCTGTGACCAGTGGGCCGCCGCCGAGGTATCGCGGCTGTACCCGCAAATACGCACCGCAGCGCACGCAGGCCGCGACTTTCAACGTCGAGCCACCGAATACCTTGCCGCGCAAGGCATCCGCCAGTTCGTCGACATCGGAACCGGGATGCCGCATTACCCCGCCCTGCACCACATCGCTTTCCTACACGCTCCTGGATCGCGAGTGGTCTATATCGACAACGACCTGATCGTCGCCGCGCACGCCCGAGCCCTGCTGGTCGGCGAATGCCCCGAACGCATCGACTTCGTGCGCGCCGATCTGACGGTACCCGCGTCGATCACCGCTACCATCGGCCGCACGCTCGACCTCGACCAGCCCATTTGGGTCTCGCTGGTCTCGGTGCTGCACTGGATCGAAGATCACCACGACCCCCACGCCGCTATGCGCCACCTTCGTTCGGCGCTGGCGCCGGGTTCATTCCTGGTCGCCTTGCATATCACCGGCGATTACAACCGGGAAGCGACCGACGCGGTGACACTGGCTTGCCAGAAGCACAGCCTGCCGTTCCAGGCACGAACACACGCGGACTTCGCCCAGTTCTTCACCGACTGCGACCTCGTCGAACCCGGCATCGTCAACCCCTATCACTGGCACCCTGACACCGGCGACGTGCATTGGTCGACCATCTCAACTGAGCTGCCCTGCTACGTCGCTGTGGCCCAAACCCGATGACTACCAGCGATACCATCTCCCACGCGACGGCGTCTGATGCTGTGGCCGGACCTCAGCAATGGACACATTCGAAGACGAACTCGCCACATTCCTCGGCATTCCCGATTGTGTCGCGGTCAGATCGCGCACCGCCGCCCTACACACAGGACTGCTCCTGGCCGGTGTCGGCCCAGGGAACGAGGTGATCGTGCCCTCGCAAATCCGCGCAGGCAAATGAACCCTCACCGCCGCCGACCCACTACCAGCCGAACTCCACGACTTCCTCACCAACTCGGCCCAGACGGACTTGCGCACTAAATAGACCGTAGTCGGGTCCGCAAGTTCATCGAACTCGGAGAGTCAAAATTCATCCGTAGTATTTGTGCGCGGTCTCGGGAAGTTCGCCCGCTGAGCCGATCTTGCGCAGGATCGCTAATGCAATCTGACGGAGGAGGTTCGGATCGATGCCCTCCGCCGAGCCGTCTCGCACTCCGTCCGACCTGAGGATCAGGTCACCAATCGAGTCACCGTTCTGAGTGCAGGGTCGCACAGTGTTGGTGTCGGGGTACACCCGAACAAAACCTTCATGTTTGGCCGCACCCCCATAATCGGACTCCCAGCGATAGACCGTTGTGCCCGGCTGGCGCCAAATTCCGATCGAGTATGCCACCTTGTCCCTTTCTCAGTTGCTCCACTGGTAGCCTAGCCCGTCTTTTGCCGCCGCCTCGGGGTCCCAGCGGAGACCAGCATCAATGGCTGCCTGGTGCGCGTTTTTGTAACTCGGGCCGTGCGCACGCATGTAGTTGGACTCATACAGCTCGTGCCGCAACAGATCGACGTCGGCGGAGTGGGGATTGCCTGCTTGCAGGCGTTGCCACGCCTCCGCCATCCGGGGGTTGGATTCGAAGCGGCCCATCGTCCCCGCGTCATACGAGTCGAGCAGATGCTCTTCTTTGAAGACGTGGTTCTTGATCTGCTCAATATCCGACCGCGAGAATCCATATTTCTCGGTGTTCCGGGCAATATCATCGATGTCGGCATCACTGCGACGGATCGTATCGTAGGCCGAGTCCGCCCACTCGTATTCGAAGTCGGCATCGTTGCGGGGCCTACGTACCTCGCCCCCGGTCTGACGACCCTGCCCGTTTTTTCTCCAGTTCTTGAGTTTTTCGACCAGCTTGTCTTTGAGGTCTTTGATGCGTTGGATGGATTGTTTTGTTTTGGCCGTGACCCGTTCGATCTTGACCGCGGCCCGGAGTTTCGCTGCTTGGACAGCCCTCTTGATCAGGTCGACGAATTTGTCGATGATCTTGGCGACTTTGACGGCAGCTTTTGCGGCTACTGCAGAGGCACCGACGCCGAAGCTGACACACGACGCGAGGACCGAGAGTGCGAGGTCGACAGCAACCTCGGTGGCGAGCTCGATGGCGAGATCTTTGACCAGCTGCTCGAGGTCGGCCCGCATGTCGTCGTGGGCTTTTTTCTGATCCCGGCACGACTGGGCGAGTTCGCCGTAGGCCCCTGCGAGATCGCTTGCGGCGGTTTTGAGTTCACGCAGATCTTCGTCGATGAAGTTCGCATCGGGGGAGGTGATTTGTTCGAACATCGCTGCCGCGCGTTCGAGTTCACCCGGGGTACCGGCGACGGTGGCGTTGGTGGCGAGGGTGTTCCAAACGTCGGCGGAACGCGACAGCTTGGTCGTGTCGCCATCCGGGATGGGGATGCCGACCTTGACGGCCAATTCCAGACCGTCATCGACGAGACCACGGCCTGGCCCGCCCGCGGAAGGCGGCACCAACAGAGACGTGAGCTCTTGCGGGGTAAGGGTGAACGAAGGATTCAGGTTCGGGGCCGCGGGCTCCGGTTGACCGCTGTTCGGGTCGTAGTCGGCAAGAGCATGGTTGTAGCCGGCCTGCTTGAGGATCTGGGCGTAACCGTCGAGCGCCAGCACCATGTCGATGGACATCGAGTAGATGTCTTTGCATTGCTGGTCATAGGATTCACCCCACTTCTTGCCGTCGCCGATGCTGCCGGCCATGGTGGTGGTGTCGCCAAAGGACCTCATCGCGCCTTTGAAGGCTTCGAAGTATCCCGAGGCCGCCTTCGCGCACAGGTCGCCCGCGTCGTAGTAGGTCTGCGCGGAGACGTCGAGGACCGTCACAACTGGTTACCAGTACTGCGGCCGAGCATCTGCAGGTTCGTCGTGACGGCCGACTGATAGCGCTCCCGCGCGGCCATGGCCGCGGTACGCATGGTCTCGATCCCCTCGGCGACTTCCTGGGCGCCGGTCACCCACTTCGTGAACGCCTCGTTGGCGGCCGTAGCGGATGGGCCGGTCCAGCTGGACTGCAATGCCGCAGTGCGTTGCTGGATACCGGTGACACTGTCAGTGAGGAACCCGACGAACCCCTTGAGTTGCGTGGCGATGTCATCGAGTTCGGTCAGATCCACCCGGAACGAATCGGTCATGAACTTACTACTCCCCCAAGGTATTACGGCAAATCCAGCGAGCTGGTGCCAGCGGCACGCTGCGTGTCGAGCGCGGCGTGGGTGTCAGCTACCACGCCGAGCAGTCCGGCCAATGTTCCCAACGCCTCGAGGACGGCTTCCGCGCCCTTGCGTGTCTCCTCCCAGCCCGAGCGATAGGAGGTGGCGGAGTTCCCAGTCCAGTTCTCCAGTAACTTGCTGACATCGGCGTCTATCGAGCGCAGTCCGTTCACCAACTCCTCAGCCGTGAGTTGAACGTAGCGACCAGCGTCGGTTACGTTCGCCGGGACGACATCGAATTGTCCATCCCACGATTGCGACATGAGATCCCTTCAAAGAACAACGGGCACAAGCTTACCGACTCGCCGACTCAGGCTAGTAGTTGGCCGGGCGTCGACACCATCGAGACGAATAGCACTTGATACACGCCGTTGAGCACATAGCATCGCGCGCGAATCCGCCTTCAGTGGCGCAGATCTGGGATTTGGGGTTTCATGAAGGTTGGGGATGAATCGCGGATCGGGTGAGAATTGAGTTACCCATGCATTCGTTCCGCAATGGTCTGTCCGGCACACCTCGGCCGTCATTCATTGCAGCCCCACGCACACAGCTAGGTACCAGCTCGAGCCGATGGCTCGACTTCCCTGCGGGCTCGCGAGAACAGCCCAGCCCGAAGCACTCTCACGTTCAGACCGCCACTGCCTTGGCGATGACTACGCCGAGGGCCAACTGGGACACGGTGTTTCGTTCGGGAAAGATGGTGAACGCTGACCAGGTCTGGCTCGCTGCCGACGATGTTGGCGAACGACTGAGAGTTCCGACGGTTGTCCGATCTTGCTGGACCCGAATGACCGTGGTACCAAGGAATTTAGCTTCTCAGGGCGTCTTTCAGCACACACTGCCGCCGACACGGGCGCGGCAGAAACCTGAGAAGTAGGGAACTCCGTTGAGGCGGACTCCCAATCATCACCGCGGCCTCGGGCGTACGTTCTCGCCCCGACGCCTGCCATCATTCCTAGTCCGAGACAACCTGACTCGCGCCTCTTGCTCGCCGCCATCTCTGCGCCGTCTGCCGACGGTCTGTCCGGCACACGACAGAGATTCAGCTTCCCCGAGGGGCTCCGTTGAACTCCGATGACGTGTGGCTCAGCACGGAAGAACTGGCCGCACGGCTCAAGATTCCGGCGAAGACGCTCGCGGTCTGGGCTTCTGCTGGACGGGGTCCCAGATATGCGCGGATAGGGCGATACCGGCGGTATCGGTTGAGCGATCTGCTCGCGTGGGAGCAGGAACAACTCGACAAGGGTGGACGGCCCGATCCCGATGCGTCGACCGATCGCGCACAGGACTCTCGACGTCGGCCACCAACGAAGGAAGACCGCAGCCACCGCCGGAACCAGTAAGCACGGGAGATCGCCATAGCCGTCTTTCGGCAATCAATTTGCTCTTGTCTGCATTGCTGACATCTAGCAGTTTGTGCGGTGGCTCAATCATCGAAGCCAGGCATGCCCGATCCCGCACCCGGCGCTCTCGAATGCTTCGCAAACTCCTCGCGTACACGCCGGGGCCGTTCGCATCGAGGTCAGCGGCCGCCCAACCACCACTCCCCGCAGGAAGGACAAGTGTTGCCCAGACAATCTCTTCCGATCGGTACCTACGGCCGGATCACCACCAAGAAACAGCCGAACGGCAGCTGGCGCGCCGTTACGCGCTTTCGCGACCACGACGGAATCACCCGAATGGTGAACAACTACGGCCCTACCAAGGGCAAGGCCGAAGACAACCTCCGCGAAGCCCTCCGGAACCGTGACGGCGGACGCGGCGAGCTGATTACGCGAGACACGAAGCTCTCCGTACTGGCCGATCTCTGGCTGGCCGAGAAGTCGCTGCAAGAAGGTGTGGCCGAGCAGTCGCTGGACCTGTACCGGTCAGAAATCGAAGTCTCCAAAGATATTCGAGCCAGCAAGGACACCATCAAGATCAAATCCGCACTTGGCGGACTCCGGCTGTGGGAGGCCACCACCTCACGTATCGACGCACACCTGAAGCGGATCATGCTGAATGGACACCGGGAGAAGGCGCGGCGGCAGAGGGTCATTCTCTCCGAGATGATGAGCATGGCCGTCCGTCACGACGCCATCGACCAGAACCCGGTCCGCGAGGTGGCCGACCTGCCCCGCAAACGCCAGAAGCCACGGGCGGCCGATCTCGAGACACTGACCGAGCTCCGAGTACAGCTGAGATCGTGGCTGGCGGGCGAGGACATCGACGGCACCCCTGGGTACACGAGCGGCCCCAAGCGCAACCCTCGGGTCTTGGACGTCGCCGATGTCGAGTTGGGCACCGGACCCCGTCCCGGGGAGGCGTTGGCGTTGCGCTGGTCCGATGTGGATTTGGAGTCGACTCCACCACGACTTACCTTCTCCGGCACCATTATTCGCATCAAAGGCAAGGGGCTGATCCGTCAAGAGTGGACGAAGACCGATTCCGGATTCCGGATTCCGGACGGTGATCCTGCCGCAGTTCGTCGTCGCCACGCTCGAGCGCGTCAAAGCCGAAGCGGTGGACAACACGTTGGATCTGGTGTTCCCGAACCGCGACGGCGGGATTTGGGACCCCCACAACTTCAACCGACTCTGGCGTCAGGCACGCGGCGAAAAGTTCGCGTGGGTCACCGCAAAGACCTTTCGCAAGACCGTCGCATCCCTCATCGCCGACCAATACAGCCCACAGGCCGCAGCCCAGCAACTCGGTCATGCGAACACTGCCACCACCAGGCGGCACTACATCGACCAGCCGACCGAGGTTCCCGATTTCACAGCCACGCTGGACAAGTTTGTGAGCTGAAAGCGTGACGTTTCCGTGACGCTCACGGGCATCAAAAGGAAAAACCAGGGTCAAACTCTAGCGTTCGCCCTGGTCAAAGCTCCCCCATCTGGACTCGAACCAGAAACCTGCCGGTCTAGACTCCCGACTTCCCGGCTGACACTGAACCCTCCCAGTTACTCCCGATGTCCCTGTGTACCAGCAGTTTTGACATCCTGGCAACTCCCACGCGATCCCGGCTTCTCCCGATTTAACTGTGGGAGAGTTGTGGGATCGACTCATGTCCTACCGCCCCATCGAGGATCGCCGACGAGTCCGGTGCCAGCGTTGGGCGAACGATGTAGTGCTGCTCCGTAACCCGCGACCCGGGCGCGTGCCCGAGCTGTCGACCAGCCGTCGCTGCGTCGCTCTCCTCGGCGATCAAGCTGGCCACGGTCGCACGGAACGTCTTGGGCATCACCCACGCGAAGCTCGACCCCCGGGCCTGGCGCCACACTCGGTTGAAATTGTTTGTGCTCCACGGCGTACCGGTGCGCGACGGGAAGATCAGCGTCTCGTCATCGCGCCGCCAGTCCTCTGCGCCCAAGTCCCGAAGTACGCGCACCGCAAACCCCGGCAAGTGCACCGTGCGCTTACCGCTCTCGCCGGTCTTCACGTGGTCCTGGCGGTAGTAGCCCTTGTTTGGCATGTAGACGATCGTTCCGAAGATGTCGGCACGCCAAGGCGTTGAAGTGGTGTCGATGTCGCAGCGTCGCAATCCCAGCACCTCGCCGGGCCGGGCACCGGTACCCAACAGGATGTCAGCCACTTGCAGCACCTTCGGGTTGCGCGGTGCGCCGCTGACGAACGCTGGTGTGCCGGGAATCTTCTTGCCAGCCAGCCAGGTGCGCAGCTGTGCACGCAACTCCGTGAGCTGTGCGGCCTCGAGCGCTACCGTCTTGCCGCGTTTAGCGCGAATCGGCTTCAACGCCTGGACCGGGTTCACCTCGATCGCGCCATGCCGGACCGCCAAATTCATCATGCCTTTGATGATGATCGACTGCCGCTTCGCCTTCGTTCGAAAGCCTTTGGCCAGCACCATTTTCACGTGAAGGTCGACGCGCGGAGTGTCCAACTCCCGGATGCTGAGTGCACCGAGCGCGGCCTTGATCTTGGTGGCTGCCGCCGTCGCGCGAGCGTCTTCTACGTCGGACACCTCGATTTCGTGCCGATACAGGTTGATCGACCGCTCGCACAGCCCCTCGTCCATCTCGCACTCAGCGAGCCAGAGATCGGCGAGCAGGGACATCTTTGTGTCCGGCGTGATCAGCTTGTCGCCGCTGCCGCGCGTCTTCCGGCGTTCGCCCAGTGCCTCGGTCAAGCGGTCTTTGGCGATCGACTTGCTTTTGCCGGTCCGCTCAACTGGCCGTATCACGCCGTCGATGTCTTTGTATCGGGTGCGCGCCCGATATCCGATCGTCTTGCCCTTCTTTTTGATTTCGGTGTAGCTGATCTCGCCGGACTTCTCGAGTCGGGTTTCCTGTCTTGGCACTGCTCAACTCCAGGTGTCGTTAGGTGTCTTCTTGCGCCCGCTCGAACTCGACGACATCGGCGAGCCGGTAGCGGGTGTGTCCACCGCCGAGCCGGATGTACTTCGGACCTTTGCGCGGTCGCATGGCCGCCCAGTTGGTCAATGTCTTCTCTGACATCTGCCAGCGCTTCGCGAGCTGTGGGCGGGTGAGGAAGACGTCCTCGGTGGTGGACACAACGAATCTCCTTGTGCGGGTGTGGATACGACAAGAGCCCGGCAGATCGCCGGGCGATAGCTATGACTGGCCGCTGAGTTCGCGAAGGGCCGCCAAGACGGCCAGCGTCGCGTGAACCTGCGCGGTCGCAGCCGTCAAACGCGCAAGGTCGCCGCCCATCGAATGCTGAACCTCGCGAAGACGCTTCTCGGCCTCGCGGGCGTGGTGCTCAGAGGAATGCAAGATCACTCCACTTCAACGGGAAGTGGTCGCCGACGAGGAATGCGATCAGGCCAGCACGCGCATACTTGCCGGTCTTGTCGCGCAGCCATTTCGAGCCGCCGTCAATGCTTGGGCATTGGAATGCGGCCGTACTACCCAAGTCGAACGCTTGGAAGTTGTGCCGGTGCGCGGTCACCCAGATTTTCGCGGCGTGCGCGCGAGCATCGCCACGGACTTGGCCGTTGAGCCACTTCTCAAACCCGCTGGCGTCGGCCCCCGGAATCTTGTGGCCGTGGCAAAAACCCATCGGCACACCCGCGGCTTCGGCGTAGACGATCATCTCGTCGTTCGGGATGGTCCAGCGGACATGTCCGAACTCTTTGCGCTCAGCCAGGATTCGGCACAGCGTTTCGGCGAGGAATCCGCCGGCGTTGTCGGCGTCGGTCGTCTTGTTGTCGCGCCCGTTCTGCCGGGACAGCTGGCCGTGGTTGCACAGCACCGAGACGAACCGCGCCCGCTCGAATTGCGGGAACAGCTGGCGGGCGTAAACCTCCCACGTGTCCAACACGAAATTCATCTGCCCGCGGGCATCCAGTTCGACCGAGAACAACTGATTGGCGTAGCTGCCGTCGCAGCCTTCGAGCGGGTCGCCGTTGTTGACCAACACGATTTCGTTGACCTCGTGATGCTCACGTACGCGGTCCAACCAGCCCTGCACATTCTCTAAGCCGTCGAGTAGGCGTTCGATCGTCGATGCGACGCCACCACCTTCGGATTTACCCGCTTGGATATCGGCGAGATTCACCACGGCCGCAACCGGCTGCCCGGTCAGAGCGATCGGCGCGGGCGCGGGCAGTTTCCACTGGCGCACAGCGGCGCGGTGCGCCTCGATCTCCTCGTCCGTCAAAGGCGGTTGCGGCAGGCGTTCGAACGCGACGTCGTAGCTGTACGAGTGGAGCGTGACCGTACTGCGTTCACCGTTGTCGAGCGCCCGGGACTGCTGCCACTCCGACATGCGCATGCGCACGGTGTCGTTCTTCACGCGGAAGTAGCGCGGGTCTTTGCCGAACTTCTCGAATACCGGCGTCCAATCGGTGTCGATCCGCTCGGCTACGGTGACGTTCCGGAACTCGAGGCCATCGGGCGTCTCGATGCATTCCGCACCGCGTTTCGCTCCGGCGCCTACGGCGTTGATGCTGTCTGCGATGTCACCCATGCGACAGTGCACCCCCGATCGAGGCGGAGAGGATCGGAACGGGCGTCAACTGCTGCACGCAGCGATCGAGGTCGTCGATCATGAAACCGGTAATGCCCTTGCCGTAGTATTTCCCGCCGACAAACTCGGTCCACGTCAGCGGGAATCGGATTAAGGCGTCCATGTCTCGGGCCATTCGCGCGACATCCCGTGCGTGCCAGTGAGTTGAGCAGACGATGTACACACCCGATTCGGCGGCGGCGGCCCGGATGATCTCGGTCGTCTTCCCGGCCTGCCGAGCGCGGTGTATCAGCTTCATGATTCGTCGTCCTTTCGGCAGCCGCATAGGCCGTGATGATGCAGCGTCCATGTTGAACGCGCGACCGTCGCGCCGTGCTGACGCGCGACGAGGTACGACGCGTGCATCTTTTGCGCGGCAAAGTCGTTCAGTGCGGCGCGGTCTTCTGGCGAAAGCGTGTCGAGCCACTGCCCGGCGACACACGGAGTGCTGGGCGGGGCCTTCGCCGCGGCGATCGCGGCGCGAATATCACCCATCGCTCTTTCCTCTCGGCAGGGCCTGCTGTCGGTAGTTGAAGTACGGCCGGGATGAGACCAGCCGGAACCAACCGAAATCCGCTGTCCTGGTCTGCCACAGCCCATCCCATCGCCATTGGACGAGCATCCCGGGAATGAGTTCGGGGAGGATGGGCTTCGGCCACTCGAGGAGGCTCATCGGATACGCCTCCACGCGATGATCCGGCCCTCTCGCTGTGCCCGTTCGATTCCGAACGCCATTCCGTTGGTCACGCCGAGATCCGCATAGACCGCTGTCAGGTCAGCGCATTCGCCCCATGCCAGCCCGGCCTCGATTCCCTGCGTGCGCTGCTCGGGGTCGGTGTCGTCCAACACTTGGGTGTAGAGCAGGTGACTTGCCAATGGGCATTCGCCGCGGTCGAGGCTGTCGCGCATCGCTTCTCGCGCATAAGCGAGGTTCGCTTCGATGTCCCCGGCGTACGGGGATTCGATGATGACGAGGACGCTCACGCACTCACCTCCCGCTCGTACAACACGACGACAGGCAAAGGCACTTCGTCCAGGTCGAACCCGAAGTCGGCGCCGTAGCCGGTCCATGGATGCGTCGCCCGCGCGCGGTGATCGACGGTGATCTCCAGAACATCGCCGTCCTCATCGCGAATGACCGTTGTCGGCGGCAAGGCGTCCAGTTCTTCGCGCTTCTCGATGATGCGAGCAGGCGGACGCCAACCGGCGGCGAGGACAGCATCAGCCACTTCATCCGGATCGGTGCTGATGAACTGAACTGCGGACGACACTGCGTCGACCAACGATTGCCGGGTGGGGTCACTCATCGGCAACCCACTTCGTGACGGTCACAGTCTCTTCGACCGCGTGAACCAGTGTGAGTTGGAATGAGCCGGACTCCGCTGGGCCGATGCTGTCTTGATACTCGGTCAAGCCTTCCTCGTAGATCCAGGCGTAGTGCTGACCGGAGGGTGCGTGTGTGACGACCTGGACAATGTCGTACCAGCGAGATGTGTCGATCACCTCGCGGGCCACGGTGGCAAAACCGCCGGCTCCGGCTCCGACCGAACTGAGCGCGTACCAGTCTTCTCCGAGAATGGCCTTGAGTCGGTCTTGCTCGGTGGTGGTGTCAATGCTGGTCACTAGTCGTCCGCTTTCGGGGTGAGGGTGTATTTCGCGAGGATGGCGTCGGCGATGTAAGTGCAGCCCGTTCTGGAGTCCGGTCCGGCCTCTTCGATGACGTCGAGCAGTTCGGAACGCGCTGCGCTGGCGCGGAACTGCTCGAGCAGGTATTCGGCGATCTCCGACGAATGCTTGCGGATGTACCGGTCGATCATCTGGGCCGGGTCGTCGGCGCCCGCGTCGATATACAACTGGGGTAGCAGGTCGGTAGAGAACCAGACCCGGTAGCCGCCGCCGTAGGGGTCGTCCAATTTGATGGTGAGTTCACCGGAGATCATGTTTCAGTCCAATGCGATGAGGATTGCTTGCGCGGGTGGGCGTCTGAGGTACATGGCGGCGCGAGAGAAGAATTCGGGATCGTCGCGGCCGTGGCCGAGCATCTTGTTGCACGGACCGCACAACAGCCCGCGAGTGCACTTGCCGCACGTCGGAGTTTTCGGGCAGCAGGAATGGTCGTGGTCGACAGGTAAGCGCCGCGCCGCACCCGTCGCCCTCTGGCAGAGGTAGCAATGACCGCCCTGCGCCGCGTACAGCGCCCAATATCCTTCGCGCGGCAAGTTGTACGTCTTTTCGACCATTCGCCCGTGCGCGGCTAATCGGGCAGCCTTTTTCACGGCTCGGTGATGGCTTACGCATCGCGGTCCGGGATGGGGCGCGGGCCGCTTGGTGGTGACGCCCTGGGCGCGGCAGTCTTTGCATTGCACTGCGGTCATGCCGCCGCCTCGAAGTCAAAGTCGAAGTCGACCGCGGACAGTTCCGAGACCGGCGCAGCGAAACGCACGCCACCGTCGGTCACTACCTCGGCGTAGGTGATGGGCCATCGCCATATCGCGCGAATCTGCACGAGACCCGGCACATCGGGATGAACCGCGTAATCGCCCACGTGCAGTATTGCGCTGTCAAATCCCCTCATGCCGCTGCCTTCGCCCTGGCAGCAGCCTTGAGTGCGCGACCATGGCGCTGGTAGCACGTGCGGCACATGCCTTTACCGCAGTGTCGGCGGTGGTCGGCCGGCGCGTCAGGTTGATAGGGACCGCAGTACAGCGTGTATTCGCAGCCGTCGCCTTTGCATTGCCGCAAACCCTCGTCGACGGGCAGCACTTCGCGTACATAGGCCGCTGGGGCGTATTCCACGCCGAGCCGCTGCGCGAGCCGTTTGCGCGCCTTCTCGATGCGCTCGGCCCCGTTCACCATCTCGGGAAACGCGACGCCGCCGTACACCATGCCGCACAGGTAGCTTTCGCGGCTGTCGGAGGTTTTCAATGCCCACAGCCCGCATTCGCGTTCCACCTCGCACGGTGCGCACAGCGCGGCGGCGATCTTCGGTCGCTGGTTGGTGTTGGGAAGACTCTGGGTCTCCCAGTCGATGGGGGCGCCGGTGCGAGCGCAAAGCCCGCGGCGGCGCCAGTCGCTCGACTCCATTTTTGATCCCTCTTTTCTCTCGCAAACAAAGTTTCACATGGTGTACGTATTTCTTGTCCAGGATTTAGCTGCAGCTAGAACCCGGGTTCGTCGCTGACAGGCTTCGGTTTCCACACCAAAGGCAGCGGAATGGCTACGCCACATTTATGCTCGCGGTGTACGGCACCGGCGATCGGCGCGGGAAACATGGTTATTTCCGCTGCCGTGCGGCGCATGACGTTTGTTCCGTAAATGACGAATGTGCGCGCACCGCTGATTAGTGCATCGACTTCGCCGAGTTGGGTCAACCGCCAAGGGTCGAGCAGGAGTTCGATCGCGTCGTACAGCACTTTGAGTACCGGGGCTTTGCATTGACAGGTGGCCGCTTTCACGCCTTGGCCTTCCCGATGTTCTGGGTGTGTGGAGGTTTTTCCGGTGTGGAGGAAGTGTGGAGGCGCGAAAACGCTGTGACCTGGAGTGGAGCGAGTGGAGCATGTGGAGGTGCCTCCACGCCAAAAATTTCCTACGTCTCGCGCGTATAACGTAAAAGACCTATTTTTTTACACTGTATAAATAGGTATGTCTTACCTAAGTTGTTGGTCGGTAGGGTCTTTTTCGCCAAAAATCGGTGTGGAGGTTTTCTCCACCTCCACAAC
Organism: Nocardia sp. NPDC102475; assembly: GCF_055584605.1. NCBI lineage: Bacteria > Bacillati > Actinomycetota > Actinomycetes > Mycobacteriales > Nocardiaceae > Nocardia > Nocardia sp. NPDC102475. The sequence continues at coordinate 161,545 of NZ_JBVJLS010000002.1, forward strand.
CTCCACAGCATGTCAGCGGATGTTTTCGCCCCTCCACACGCTTCTCCACACCGGAAAAACCTCCACACCGGGCATTCTGGAATATGGATTAGTCACTGTGATGGCGGTCGCCTCGTCGGAGGGCTCGGCAACCTAGGCCGACTGTGGAGTGACGCCGGGCACACCCGGTATGGACACGTTTCCGTCGCTGTCGACAACCACTCGTCCCGCCTCGATGAGACCTCGTAGCGCGGGCTCGTAGTATTCGCGGCGCTTCGACCACAACCCGCGATACACCTCACTCGACCGTTTCGGGCCGTCCGACAGTGAGCGGATGATCTTCGCGGACACGCTGTTGATGCGGTGGTCCTCGATCGTGTCTTCCGCCGCCAACCTCATTTGTCCGGCAGCTTCACCGCGCTCGATATTCTCTTTCTTAGCGGCGATCTGCAATTCTTCGGCAATAGCGGTGCGGGTGTTCTCTGACATTTCCATGACCATTCCAGACAAAACCCAATCGGCCTCGTCCATATAATCGCGCCCGTCCAAAACAGACAAGGCGAACGCGACTTTCTCGCGAACGAAAAGGGAATGCCCGTCGAGCGCGTCACCTTCACCACGCTGGCGTTTCACATGGTTTTCCAGTATGGCTGTCTCAACCATTTCCGGAATCTTGACCATGCTCGACTTCCCCGCCCACTCCCGCGGAGCGAAAATCGCCAACGGTGCAGGCTCGGCCGGGCGATCGTGCAGAGTGATGCGCGGGTCCGAAGCGGGCAACCAGATGAACCGCTGCGGTGTGCCGCCGTCACCGTCACGCAACAGCGCCGCAGCCCGGCCCGGCTGCACGCCCACGACCATGCACAGCCGATAACCGTGACGACCCAAGCGAATCCGCTTGCTCGAATCGGCATAGCCAAACCCCAGCTCTTCGCCCGAGAACGCCTCGCGCAGCTTCGACAGGATGGTTGAGCCGGTGCGCCCGCCCAGCGCGGTCAAGGTGTCGACTTCCGGCACCGAGAACAGCACCGACGTGCGGTCGATCATCTGTTCGCCTTTTTCCATGTGGGCGTACTGGTGCGCGAGCCCTTCGCCGCTGCCCACAGGCGAGACATAGACGTCCGCCGGCAGCAGTTCCGATGCCGCCGACTCGCTCGCGCCTTTACCGCCGCCCGAGCGCGCGACCAGGGCGACAAACAGGTTGAGCGAACCCGGTCCGCCGATCAGCGGAGGCAGCATCACCCAGGGCGGGACCGTGGCCAAGACGCGCGCCAGCACCACGCCCAAGACGCTCCACGGGCTGCACATCCTGGCGAAGGCGAATTGCCGGATCGCGTGCAGTGACTCGCGCGACGACCAGAACTCTTCGAACGGGTCGACGGCATCGGCCGACGACTCGTCTTCGGCCGCTGCGGCGGCAAGAGCCTGCCAGCCTGGCCCTTGCGGGCCGAGAACATTCGCCGCATAGCCGACATTGCCGGGCTCGAGCTCCTGCGGGCGCTGCTGCACTTTGGCACTGAGTTCGGCCAACTCGACCTCAACCACGCGCGACGTCGGAGAAGGGTTGGCCGCGATCAACGCGTGCCCGCGCTGGTTGGTGACCATCCGCCAAAACTCGGCGCGCGCGTCCGACCGCTCGTCGCCGACCGCCGATGTGTAGGCGTCGGCCAGTGCACGCAATGCGCTCGGCACACCCAGTTCGCCGCGCTCGGCGTACCGCAGCATCGTCATGACGTGCGCCAAGGTTGTGTCGTGCCGAGACTCCACCGCGTCTGCGCCCAGGTCTTTCAGCGCCTGTTCCAGCCGATCACTGACAGCCAAGTCCATGTGTTCGTCGTCGGACATGCCCGCGAGCACAGCCGTTACGTCGACATCGCCGAGTAGCGGCACGTCGTCTAGCGCGGCCAACGCCTCGAGCCACGCATCCGGCAGCCGCGGCAGTTCATCGATTCGCGGCGCGGAAGTCCAGTACAGATCGCCGGTGTCGAGCCACTGGTACGGCTTGCCCGTGTCGGGGTGGATGCTCGGCGGCGCCACGACGTAGCGGTGGCTGTACTGCACGATCTCGACGTTGCCCAGCTTCAGATCCGGAAACCCGAGCTTGGTCACGAGCCGCGTACCTTCGGGCACCCGATACAGCCGAATGCCGCTCGCACCGTCCGTCCGACTGGTCGACGCCCAAGTCGGCGGCAGCGTGCCCCACAGCGCGACGCCGTGCGCGAGCGTCTTGCCGCCGGTCTTGCCGGCGTAGTTGTCGACATCGATCCCAATGACGCCATCAGGCAGGCGCAACGCGATATTGCCATCGGGCCGAGTGTCGATCCAGGTTTGGACGTCGGGCCATGACGGCACTACGCCGTTGTATCCGGTGTAGCCGTCCGGCGGGGACGCCTTGCGCCGCGGCGGCAGCGGCAAGACTCCGCGCCAGCCCAACGCCCAAAGCTTGCCGGCGTTGTCGGCGTACACGCTCTCTGGCACGGTCACTCTCCTTTCGTGTCGCGGCGCTTCGCCTCGGCTTCGCGCCACTCCAGTAGCTCACTGAACAGCGCGGCCAAGGTCGGGTTGTAGTCGTCTGCGTAGTACTTGGAGAAGGTGTTGCGAGGCAGCGGGTTCGCGTCGAAGTCGTGGTCGCCGTCCACTGCCTCGTGGTCGAACTCAGCGTCGTACAGCCATTCCCGCAACTGCTCATCAGTGGGCCGGTCCGGCGCGTCAGCCACGGCTATTCCCCTTCCACTGCGCTACGCCGGCGCGCCGCGGCCCGGCGGTGCCCTAACAGGTGGTCGATAATGTCGATGGCGTGCGCGTGGGTCGGAGAATCCAGCCACGTCCCGCGGGGCGTGGTCACCCGCCAGGGCAGCAATGATTGCGTCTTGCGGACCTTGAACCGGGGATCACCCATGCATTCACCGCGTAGAGACCCGTCCGCCTGGCGCACCTCGCGACATGCCAGGCCGGCCCCTTCTTCGGGGCCGTGGTTGTGCACCGTCATTGGCCTTGCTCCAGCTCCGCAATGCGTTCCGCGTCGCGTCGCTGTTTGGCCGCGATAGCCGTGAATGCCTGCTGTGTGTCGTTGTGCAGCTGCTGCAGCTCGGCACGGGCTTCGTCGCGCTCCCTTTCCAGCTCGGCAACCTGATCGGCCAGCGCTTCAAGGGCTTCGAGTTGCCCAGCGCGGGCGCTCATCCGGGCTTGGGATCGGATCTGATCCGCGAGGCTGTAGGTCATTGGTCGTACTCCTCATCCATGCATTGCTCGCACACGATGTCGCCGTCCGTGGTGCGCCCCACCAACTCGCCTGGCATCCACCTACGCAAACAGCGCGGGCACATGCCGGGCTCGGTGGCGACGTCGATGTCCTGAATTTCGGTGCGGCAGTGGGTGCACCACGCCAGCGGCAGCCCTGAGCGCAGGCAGACCGCTACCGCCACGGCCACGGCCGGGCGTGCAGTCCGCGCCACAGTTCTTGCCAGCCCCGCGCGTCCTCTTCGGCCTGCCGTTCGGGGTCGGCTTCGGCTGCGGCCTGGGCTTCGGCAGCGGCTTTCGCCTCAGCTTTGACCCTGCGGTTCTCGGCCGCCTCGTAGTCGAGGAACCAATGGCGCCGACCTTTGTCCACGTCCTCACCGTCGAGGATGTGGACAGGGTCACTGGCCGGCTTGCCGCACGAATCGCCGAAGCCTTCGGCGTCGAGAACCATGACCGCGCAGACCATTCCCGTGTAGGAGGCTTGGAATTCGTGCGCGCCGGGCTCAGTCATGGTCGTAGAACTCCACGGCGAATCCCTCGCGCGTCGCGGTGACCTGCGCTGGGTCGCCGAAGACCTCGTTCAGCGTCACGTCGTGCGCGCCCGAGCCAAGCGCCGAGTTAAGCGCATTGTGAGCGGCTTTGATGTCGTTGCGGATTTCGCCGTTCACGAAGTACCGCCGATCCTTGTAATCGGCCTGCAGCTTGGCCGGGTCCGATTCGTCGACCGACTCGTACCTGTTCGTCCAAGCGTTGTAGCGGCTTGTCTTGTGCTTGTACTCGTGGGTGTCGAAATAGCCGGGCGGGTAGGTGCCGCTGTTGTCGCGGAAACCGTCATCGGATTCACCGCCGGTGCCCTCACCCACGAACTTGACGTAGGCTTCGCCCGTGCCGAATTCGCACGCCTCGCCATCGTTGAAGTAGGGCGTGTACTGCTCCCAACGCACCGCCTCGACCTCGGGGAAGCGGAGCAAGTTGTCCAACGCGATGACGAATTCGACGATCGGCCGCTGCTCTTTCACGTCCTCGCTGCGGCGGTTGATTTCGCCATGGACGGGACGGCCGGCGAAGGTCGTGTTCTTGTCACTCATGCTCGTAGCCTTCGACGTCGAATCCGTCACGGGTGGCGGTCACTTCGGCCGGATCGCCGAAATGCTTGCGCAGGTTGACTTCGTGCGCGCTGTCTTCGATGGCGCCGAGAGCGGCAAGGACTGTGGCAACCAGTTCGTCACTGAGATGCGCGTACTTGCGGGTCTCGCCGTACTTCTCAGCGTGCTCGAGGTCCCACCGAAGGTCCCATGCGGACAGGTAGCCGTCTCCGTCTTCCCCGGAGTTTTCGGCGATACCTTCGAGGCGCACCGCTGCACCGCGTACGCCGAATTCGCAGGCGTCGCCGTCGTTGAAGTACGGCGTGTACTGATGCCACCGCACCGACTGCGCCTCCTCGAACGCGAAAAGCGCGTCGAGGGCTGCGAGGAAATCTTCGATCGGCTTCTGTGTGGTGGGGTTCCGGCCGTAGTGGCTGATTTCGCCGCGAATCGGACGGCCGCCGAGGGTGCTGGTTTTGGCCATGGTCATGCTGGTGTTTCTTCTTTCTCTACTGGTGTTCCGTGCGCTTTGTTCGGGTGCGGCAGTGCGGCGTCCAGAAGTTCTTGGCGCCCAATGAATTTGTTGCGTTTACCGCCCATCCAGACCTTGCATGTCAGGCAGGCCGACCAATCCGCCGGTGACGGCAGCCAGCCCATGTCCTCGACGATGTGGTTTTCGGCGATATCGCGGACGAGGATTTGCATGCCCGCGGTATTGGTGATGGTGCGGCCGAAAACTTCTTGCGCCATCCACGGCCCGTGACTGTTGTGCCGGTACTGCCGGTGGGTGACGTCGCCGACCATGCCTTTGAAGGCATCGATCCACTCGTGGACCTTGATATAGTCTTCGGGCACCCCGCCGAAATGTCGCGCCGAGGCTTGCGCGTGAATCCATGACTGCGCCATCAGTCGACCTCGATATCCAAGCTGCGCTTGATCTTTCGCGCGGCGTCGTCGATAGCCTTTTTGAGAACGTCGTCTTTGGATTCGAAATACGGATAGCCGAGTTGAGGCTTCCTGGCGGCCACGACAACATTGATGACGTCGCCGTTGTCCAATTCGACTCTGATCGCCACCATGGCCATTTACCGTGGCTCCTCGAACTGCGAGGTCAGCCCCAATTCGGTCACCCGGCGAACGGTCATCATCCCGGCGTCGCCCGGGTTGGCCCGGTTGAACGTGACGGCCTCAGACAGGGCTTTGCCGTAGTCCCACCGCAGCGCCTCGACACGCTCGACACCGGTGTCGAATGACACTGCGACCAACGCCCATTCGGGGTAGCTGATGCTCATCGCTGCGCCGCCGCCCAGTCGTCGTGCACCACGTATTCGACGGCCGCGCCGATCGCCAGGGCGTAATACCGGATCGCGGACAGCGGCGGATTCGATTCCAATTGCTCGAAATCCGCGACCCACTGTCGACTGACGCCCAATGCCTTGGCGACGTCGGCTTGGCTCATGCCGGTCGCGGCGCGAGCACCGACCAACGCGATTTTGAAACCGATTTCGGCGTCGGCCAACTGGGCGGCCAGCCGCGCGCCGTCGCGCCGGGCTCGGAGCATTTCACGGATGCGCATAGTCGAACTCCCTGGTGAGTAGGTGGGTGATTGCGGCAATGGCTTGTGGTGGGCAGACCCCGTTGCCGATGATCTTGAGTTGGCTCACACGCGACAGGCCGAGCGCCGGATCGGTGACCCAGTTGTCGGGCCAAAACATCAGCCACTGCGCGAACGCCGCTGAAAGGCGTGGCCGCCCTTGGGTGTTGGGCTCGGTGGGTGACGGAGCCGGACGTGACAGCCGTTCTTGACGCCGGATCGCTGGCTCGTAGTCGCCCCACCGCTGCGAGCCGGCGAGCAAGGCGTAGTCGATGAGTTGCTGCGAATGCCCTTGCCGCCGGTCCGGATGCTGTCCCCCACCGCTGCATTCGGCGGCGCTCGGTGTGGGCAGCAGACTGCCGATGGTTGTCCGCAGGTCAGCGCCGCCTGTGCCGTGCTCGCCTGTGCCGTGCGAGTCGGTCGTACGCGGTGTCGGCAACAGCTGATACACCGCCGAAGGCAACATCAGGTCACCGCCCGAACCTCGTTGATTCGGGCTACCTTTCGAACCGTCGCTTGCCCGGGGCGTGGGCAACAGCGCGCCTTCGGTGTACGCCCTGGCGATACCGCCGAGTAGCAGTTCGTCTACCCGATCGCCGGATCGCGAGACATGGCCGCCGGTGCCGTCCGCGACAGACGGTGTCGGCAGCAGCGTGCCTACGACTCCAGCTGTGCGCCCAGCACTTCCGGCAGAGACCCGTTCCCATCCCGGACGTGCTGGCGAGCCGATGGCGCTGTCATCGAGCCTTTCCCGTCCGAGGCTCGCGGCGTCGGCAGCATCTTCGCTATCGCGTCCGGCAAGTTGTCGTCGCCCGCCGTCCTCGGCCGACCATTGCGCGGATGCCGCACCGACATGCCCTTGTGGTCGCGCGCCGCCGGCGTCGGCAGGGAATGCAAGGATGAACACGCGTTCTCGGCGATGTGCGGCGCCCACGTCGGACGCTCGTATGCTCGTCCATTCCGCGTCGTACCCGATGTCGGAAAGGTCTCCCAATACGGCTCCGATTGCTCGGAGAACACGTCGAGGGTCATCGACTCCCAGATCATCGTCTGCGGATTCCACGTCGCGAATAGCTTTGGCACTCAACAGCCCCTTTACATTTTCGATCAGCACATACCGCGGTCGCAGTGCTTCGATGGCGGAACACATGTGCGACCACAAGCCCGAGCGCGTGCCAGCGCCGAGACCGGCGCGACGACCAGCAGCGGAAACGTCCTGGCACGGAAAGCCGCCAGCTAGCACATCGACCGGTTCCAGTGCGGCCCAGTCGATCCGAGTCACATCACCGAGGTTCGGCACGCCTGGGAAGTGGTAGGCCAATACTTTGGACGCGGCCGGGTCGACTTCGCTGTGCCACACGATCTCCGAATCCGGAAACAGCTGCAGGGCAGCGCGATCCAGCATCCCCGCGCCGGAAAAGAGACTCGCGATTCTCACGGCCATCGTCTTGGCCTTTCTCATTGTCTTTGGCGCGACGCCCAGCGCAGGGAATTGACCACCTACGCCGGGGTCGCGATCCCACGGTCGACGGAAGAAAATGCGCGCGCCGCCGGGGACGAATCGGTTAGAGCGGCCTGCATGCGGTCAGGAACACGCCGAGCAGTACAACCGCGACGATGCACGCGAACACCAAGGCGAGATCCCCCGCCCAGCGAATGCCGGAGTCGCGCGGGATGCGCGGCGGCGTACGCGGCTCGGTCTGCTCGTCGTCGATAACCAACTTGACCCGGCGGCCAGGCCGGAAGACCGAGGCGTCCGCGCCGCGCATCGTGGCTGCGACTTCGATGTGGATCTCGTCGACGTTCGAGATAGTGCCGGTGATGATCCGCATTACCGCGCCTGGTCGGTGCGAGCGCCGTCAGGGAGCAGCCACCGAGTGATCCGCGGCCAAAGCATCGTCACGGGTACCGCGATCGGCCAGAACAGCAGCCCGAAGAAAATCGGGAAGATCAGATAGCCCGACACGTACGTGTGGCCGTATTCCCGCTGATGTCGCTCGTAGTCCTTGGCTGCGAGGTAGCGTGCCGACAGCGCGCCGCACATGAACCATCCCGCGACGATGGCCAGCCCGATCATGACTGCCGACTCAATCGCAACGCCGCTGCGCCGCGAAGCGCTTGCACCACTTCATCTTTGACGCGGTCCGGTGCGTCATTCCACTTGTAGACAGCGGAGTGCGCCGAGGGGTAAGCCTCGAGGTCGAGATAGTCGCACAGCGCCTCGGCGGCCGGCTTGGTCTTCAAGTCCGGGTACTCTTCGCCGGAGCCGATGCCCAACACCACCTCTATCGCGCCGATCGAGCAGTAGCACAGGGGTCCGGGCAGTGCGTCCCAGTGCGGTCGCCAGCGCCCGTCGTCGTCGAGGGTGTCGACCGACGCCCGCATGACACCCCTGGCCAGCTTCGGAGCGGCCTCGATCAGGTCTGCGGCTTCGTCAAGCACTTGGGCTACCGTCTTGGTCATTGGGTTTCAGCTCCTGATAGGCATGACAGCGAATTTCCTTGCGCCGTCAAGGTTTCCGAGGATCGGTCGCGTCGCCCCGGTGAATGTCAAAGTGATCTGGATCTGCGTCCGCCCAACGCCGGCGATAGCCTCAGCCAGATAGGCGGCGTTGACGGTCAGTTCCGGTGGGTCACCGGCCATCTCGACGTCGACGTGCTCGATAGACACGCCTTCGGCTTCACCCGCGGTAATCCGCACCGTGTCCGTGTCGGTCGGCGTCAGCTTCACCAAGTGGTGATCCGACATCGCGCCAGCCCGCTTGAGTGCGGCAACGAGCTCGGCCGCATTCGCGGTCGCGGTGCCGACCGGTGTCGCACCGAAAGGCTTGCGCCACGGTGCGGGCTCGGAGGCGATCGTGGGTATCGTGCGCTCGAGCCCCGGCGCGACAACGGCAAACGTCTTGCCGAGATGTAAGCCGATCGCCTCGGGCGATGAGAGGACCGAAGCGATAGACGCCAAAGGCTTGGCCGGTACCAGCGCCGTTCCGTCGTTGCCGGTCCAGTCGACCGCGTCCCAGTGCACGCGGTAGCCATCGGTGGCGACGATCTGCATGCCGTCGCTGTCCGGATCGACGTGCAGCACGACCCCAGTCAGTTGCTGACGCACATCGTTGCCGTCGTCTTTTAACGCCGCGGCTGCCGCGTACTCCACTGCGGCGGCGAACTCCGCGCCGTTCACGTGGCCGGAAGGCGCGCCGGGCTGCGGCAGTGTCGGAAATTCGTCGGCCGCCATCAGCGGCAGGCCGAAAGATGCTCGGCCCGCGCTGATTTGAAGCATCGTCGAGCCGTCGCCCACGGCCAGCGTCACCGGCTGTTTGGGCAGCAACTTCGCGACCTGCGCCATCAGCCGACCCGAAACCAACGCCTCGCCCGACTCGAACACCTCAGCCTCGGTCCGAACACTGATCGAGGTGTTGTAGTCGTAACCGCGCACGAACAGGGAATCGGCCACGCTGAGCAGCAGTCCGCCGAGGACCGGGTGCACTGGCTTGGCCGGCACGGTGCTCGCTGCAGCCGCGATAGCCGCGGCAAGGTCGGCGTGCGGAATAGTGAGGCGCATCGATCTACGCCCCAGCCGTGGCCGCAGGCGCCGGGTATTGAGCGTCGGCGTCCTTGACCGCCCGCCCCCATGCAATCTCCCCGTCTTGCAGGTCTTGCACGTAGCGAAGCCAGACCAACTCGTCGACATACTTCCAGCCGAACAGCTCCGGAAACCTGCCGTTGATCGTGTCGCTATTGAGTCCGGGGGTGAAAAACTCCGGGGGCACACCGAGTGCGACCAACGCCCGGCCGACGATGCACGCTCCTGCGCCATCGATGACGTACCGGCACCGACCCTTGTGGACGAAATCAGCGTTTTCGCTGGCGATTTCGCGAACCTTCGCGACGACCGCAGACAGGCTTGGTGGTGTGAAATCGAGAGACATCGCGCTCACACCGCCGCTGCGGTCAGTGGGTAGGACTCATCGGCCATCGCTACGGCCGTGCCCCACGGAACCCTGCCGTCCTGTCGCGCCTGGACGCAGCGCAGCCACGTCAGCATGTCGCCCAAGGGCCAGCCGAACAGTTTTGGGATGTCCAGACTGATGGCGCGAGTATTGAGGGTGAGGCCGAATCCGTCCCTGGTGGTGAAGAACGCCGCCGGCACTCCCAGCGCGACCAACGCCCGGCCGACGATGCACGATCCGCTGCCGTCGTCATCGACGTACACGCACGTGGCCCAGCGACCTGTGGTGTACACGAAGTCCGGATTCTCTGCGGCGATCTCGCGAACCTTCGCGACGACATCGGGCAAAGACGGAGGTGTGAAATCGAGGGACATGGCGCTCACTCCATTACCGATGTCAGTGGGAACGCCTCATCGGCCAATGTGACCGCTGTGCCCCACGGCGCCATTTCGTCCTGGTGGTACTGGACTCGCCGGAGCCAGGTCACCTCTCGGCTGTTGGTCCAGCCGAACATCTGCGGGAAATCGTGATTGATCGACTGGCGGTTGAGTACGCCGTAGACGGCATGCCGGGTTGTGAAAAACTCCTTGGGCACGCCCAGCGCGATCAGTGCCCGGCCGACGATGCACCCGCCGGAGTGGCCTCCGACGTACAGGCATCCCGATTCGAACGGGCCGACCCGGTAGACGAAATCCGGGCTGACTGCGGCGATCTCGCGCACTTTCGCGATGACGTCGGACAAGGCCGGCGGGGTGAAACCCAGTGTCGAACTGGGTGATTCGATGGTGGTCATTGTGTTGGCCCTCCTGCGGGCTCGGCCCGGCGTCCCAACTCTTCGGCTAGGACGCCGGCGATGGGCTTACTTCTGCATGGCCTTGAGGGCGGCCTTGGTGGGCTCGGGCAGCGCATCCCATTCGGCCTGCGTCATGCCTTCGGGAGCCGGATCGGTCGGCGCGGCAGTGGTCTTCGCCGATCCACCTGCGCCGCGAGCGATCTTGACTTCGAAAACCTTGACGGTGCCGCTGGCGGTCTTCTCGGTGTGGGTCAACTCGATCGCGATCAAATCGCCCGGCGACGGATCGGCTTTGCGAATAGCCTTCTTGAGCGACACCTGACCGGCGGTGATATTCGCGAACTCACCGGCCGAGTAGGTCGCCTTCTCGCCGTCCTTGTTGTAGGAATCGGCGTCCTCGATCAGCTCCAACTCGAGCAGCGGGCAGGGCTTGCCGTTGAAATCTTCGCCGCCCTCCACCTCGTAGTTGAGCACCTTGGCGACGACCTTCTGACCGCCCTTATTACCCCACCCGATGAAAGCGCCTTTCGGAACGGCGACGTCTTCCCACTGGGTCATTGCGACCTCTTTCTTCGTGTTGTTTGTCCCGCAGTGAAAACGCTGCGTTGCCGTCGATTTAGGGGAGGTTCGGGACGCAGCAACATCTCTGCCGGAAAGGAGACGGCGTCATGGAATGCGCTTGCCCTGGAGGTTGTCGGGTTTGACGCCCCGAACCTCGGGGATAGCTACGGCGATCGAAAGGTCCAGTTCGACCGGCGTCGCAGCTCGAGTGTTTAGCGCTGGCGATTGTTGCGCCGCGAAATGCGGGCTACACGATTACGCTGGCGACGTTTCTGGATCTCGGCGTAGGGAACGGTGCCGCCGTAGATGTGCGCCTGCCGCTGCAGCGCCAATAGTGCGATCTTCAGGTCTCGTGACGGCTCGGTCACTTCGATTCCTCTGCGAGGTGCTTGCGCGCCGCCTCGGCAGCCTTGCGCCAGCCGCCGCGAAGGTAGCCGGCATGAAGCACATTGGCCAGGGCGGCGTCCTTCTCGCGCTGCTCAGCGTCGCGGCGCTTGTTCTCCTCGATGGCCAGCTCGTGTGCGTACAGCTCGGCCACGGCCTCCGTGAAACGAAGGCCGTTCCCTGCGTCGCGCGCATTGATGCGCTCCGCCTCGAGCCTGTCCTGTACAGCAGTCAAGGTGTTGTTGGCGAGTGGGGCATAGACGCTGAAACCGCCGTCACCGATGATGTAGTTGCCTTCCCGGTGAAGGGGCGGCCGGAGGATCTTGGCCTGCTGCACGGTGCCATCGGCGTTCTCGAAGTCAAATTCGTTCATGTCGGTCATTCACTTTCCGTTGGCGTCACCGCAGCAGTGCACGCCGTCGACAGGCTCCTTGCTGAACCACGGGCACCATTCGCAGAATGACGCAGCGGTCGGGAGCAATTTGTATCGTTCGGGGTGATGTTCTACGTCGAGGTCGTAGGCGAGGACGGTGATCTCGTCGATTCTCGTAATCGCGTCCAGCGCGATTTGCGGATTGAACGGCCGCACCCATATCCACGCGTCCGACAGGAATCCGCCGCGAGGGAGTGCGTATATCGCCACTCGCTTGACGTCGTACCCGGCGTTCGCGTAACCAAGGCCATAGGCTTGAAGCTGGACTTCGTACTGTTCGCCGGGGTAATCGGCTTTCTTGTATTTGTTCAGAGCCGTGACGCCGGGGTTTTTCAGGTCGATCACGGTATCGGTATCAGTGTCGTACAAATCGCACTTACCCGGCAAGGACTGGCCGTCGCGAACGAATACTCTCCGCTCCGCAATCCAACGTTCACGACCGACATAGTTGTTCATGAACGGCACAAGCACGTCTTCGAACCAGGTATGCACCGCCCGCCCCGTGACACTTGGCAACGGGTCGGTGTCGACGTTGATTTTCGGTTCCTGCATGATTCCCATGGCGAGCCGCCGCGGGCACGGGTGACCGATCTCGCTGGGGCCTAACGCTTTCTGCTGGCTGCGTTCATCGCCCGCTGCTGCCAGCCGGAACATTTTGTTCAGCTCGCGCAACAGCGTCTGGCCAGGTATGGCCTCTTCCCACACGATGGTCACGTAAGAGCTTTCTGTTCACGGATGGCCGCCCGGTCGCGAACGACTTGGCGTTGAGTGACGTCGAGGCGTCGCGCGATTTCGGCGGCCGAAAATCCGTCGCGGGTCATCGCGGCGACCTGCTCGTGCCGTCGACGTTGTTGACTGGGATTCGCCACTGGCGGGTGTTGGCGGCGCAGTTTTCGGCGCTCAGCAGGTGATGTACCGCCCCATACGCCTTCGCGTTCGTCGTTGTCGAGCGCGAAGTCGAGGCAATCTTTGCGGACGGGGCATAGAGCGCAGATGCTTTTGGCGCCGCGCTCAGAGGCTTCGTCAAAGAACGCGTCGGGGCTGATTTGGCTACGGCATCGTGCGTCGGCGAAGAACGGCGCGGGCTGGACCAGGGTGTTGAACACGTCCCACGTGAGTCCGGTCGTCAAGGTCTGCATCATGGGCAGTTTGGATCGGATCACATGGTCACCGCCTGCCCGGTGACCATGATGGGATGCTCGAACTTCGACATCGGTTCGGGCACAACGAGCATCCACCCGGCGGGAACCGTGGTGAGCGTGACGCCAGACATGCCCATCGCGGTTGCGCGGCGCAGCGCCTTGGCGGCTTCGGCCCACAAGTCGAAGTTGTCGTAGTCGTAGTCCGGCGCCGAGCCGTAGTGCAGCCACACGTCGTACTTCCATTTACCGCGGCCGTTGAACAGATGTCCGCGGCGGAAGTTATTAAGGTCCAGGTCGGGCGCAGCCCGTGTCGTAGCCGGGACCACGTAAACAGGCAGTTTGATCTGGCCGTCTGTCCGTTCACCACAGCCCAGCTTGTGTCCACCCATGCGATGGCACTGGGCGCATTCCTTGCCGGAGGTCGGTGTATCGGTCATGCCGTCGCCACCAATGCGCGGTGCTTCGCCGCCTCGCGCATCCGCTTGGCCCAGCACGCGCTGCACAGCCCGTCGCCGTAGCGTGGCCGAATGCCTTCGGGCGCAGCGTGATTGCGGTACGCGGTCTGCGAGAGCGTCGGATGCCCGCAACTAGAGTTGGTGCACGACACGGTGCGCGTCAACGCTTCTTTCATCTGCAGCGTCTTGGCGTCGCGCGCCGACACGAAGGGCACGTCGAGCAGGTCGGCCAACCGCTGGCGCACGCTGTCCGGAGTGAGCGAGTCGCCCGCGATGGCCATTCCCGCCGCTATAACGCCGACCGTGGTCGGATCGGAGTACGCGACCCGACCACAGTCGATCAGCGCCGGGCAGCCCGCACACTTCGCCTTGGCCTTGCCGTCGCGATCGCCTCGACCCAGCTTCTCGAGTTCCCAATCCGCGGAGTTGCCCCAGCATTTCGCCGCGAAACGCCAGTTGTTGTCAACGGACATCGCGGTCTCCTCGAGGCAAAGTGAGGTTGAGTGGGCATGTCGCAGTCGAGTGCTTGTCACCGCGATAGCGCACGTACACCCATCGGTGGTCGACACCGGTGATCACGCCCTGCTCTCGCCCCTCCCCTTGCGGCTCGCAGTAGGTGACCGACTTCCCTGCGGCGCCGAGAAACTTCCTCAGCGCTTGCTGGTTGATCAAGGTCAACTGCTGGCCGGTGGTCATCACAGCGCACCGCCGACCGCTTCGAGATCCACGGCCGTCTCGTCGTCGAGTGCCTTGGTCTCGTACTGCAGGAAGAGCGGAGACTTGGCCTTGAGAATCGTCGGCGTAAGCCCGTCCGCGCGCACGCAGACGCCTTCGTCGACCAGTTTCTTCGAGCCGGACAGCGGGACAGCCTGGCCGTAGCCTTCGTCGTAGTACCGGCGGTCCAACCAGTCGGACGGGTCAAAAGCCTTGTGCGCCATCTCGGTTAGCACTGGCACTGTCCGTACCCCGAGTTGGGCGCACCACTCGACGAGTTGACCCCACGCGAGATCGGTAGCGATGCCCTGGGGGTTGACCTGCGTGACGCGGTAGACGTACAGCTGCGCCGTGCCTTTGGGGACGTCGTAGGTGTAGTTCTTCTGGAGCGGCGCACCCGCGGAGGTCCACCCGATCAGTTCGCCGTACACCGCGAACCCTTGCGGGACAATGCCGTCGAGCTGGTGGCCGTACTGCGTCCAGATGTCGGACTCGAAGTCATGGTTCTGGTACGGGCTGTTGGCGTCTTTGATGACTTTGCGCGACCCGTACACCATGTCGTATCCCTGTTGCACGACAGGCACTTTCAGTACACGCGAGGCGATCTTGTCGCGCCACGTCGGCCGGCGCTTGACGATCGTGTTGGCGATACGCACCGATATGCCGTGCAACTTCTGGGTGACGACGACGCGCGCATCCGGCGGGATCTTGCGCTCGTTGCCCCGGTAACGCGAGGTGTCGAAATGCATCGGCAAAAACTTGTCGTCGACGCGGACGAATTGAGCTGCGTAGCTGCGGTTCTGCCGTCGCGCCTGCTCCTGCACTGGAAGCTCATACTTCCGGCAGATCGCGTAGCCGTTGAGTTCGTCGAACGTGTCGCCCACCTCGAGGTCATGGGCAACGCCGGTGTAGCCGAGCGAGGTCAGCGGCAGAAACAGCGCGTCGGAGCGGTGTCCGCGCAACTTCAACGCCCTCACCCGCCGGTTGTCGCTGAGATACCCGGCGACATCGGTGTCAGCGTTGAGCTTGTCGTCGCGGTGCAGGTTGTTCAGCCGCGCGAACTCTTCACTCAGCTGGGTCTCCGCAGTGAAGACCACACCGACATCGCCGGGCTTCTGGTCGTTGGAGACGATCGCCTGGAATCCGAGCACGGGCGCGCCTTTGATGTTGTCGCAGCCTTCGAGGGCATTGACCGCGGACAAGCGGACGACGACGGCCGCGTAGTTCGCGTTTGCCGGTGGCTTGAGATTCATGCCGTCACCGCCGCATTCTTGTCGGCCAGTGCCACGGCGGCGCCCCAAGGCTGGCCATCGTCTTGACAGACTTGGACGGTGCGCAACCAGTCGGTCTCGTCGCGACGCTCGGAAATCTCCAGCCGCAGGAACAGATCGCCGACCGGGCTGTATCGCGCATGCATTGCTATTAGCGCGGCCGAGACTCCCACCGCGACAACCGCTTTGCCGACGATGCACGAACCGACCCACTCGCCTGCATCGTCCCTCTCGACGTTGGCGCACCGCCCACTGTCGGCGAACGGGTAGACGTAATCTGGTGACTCGGCGGCGAGTTCGCGCACTTTCGCGACGACATCGGCCGAGGTGAATGTGTAGCTCATGCCGTCACCGCCAATACCTTCTCGTCGGCCCAGGCGACTGCCGCGCCCCATGGTGCCCGGTTGTCCTGCGCGGCCTGGACGTTGTGAATCCAGCGGCAATCGGATTGCGCACCCTCGATGTTGAATCCCTCAAGGAGGCCGTACGCGCCCCTCGACTTCATATCTTTCTCGAGGATGGCTTCAGTCGAAATGCCCAGGTCGACAACGGCTTTGCCGACGATGCACGAACCAACCCATTGGCCGTTGTCGTCCAACTCGATGTTGTGGCACAGCGTGTTCGGGTAGATGAAATCTGGTGACGCGGCGGCGATTTCGCGAATCTTGGCGATCACGTCAGCCGCTGTGAACGTTGCTGTCTCGGTGGTCACGGGTGTTCCACCCCCACCTGATCGGCGAGGGCGTTGACTGCCTGCGCGAACTGGATGCCGGCGTTCTGGATGCCGGACTCGACCGCGGCGGCAACCTGGGTTGCCAGATCCGGTGCGGGCATCGGTGCGGGGATCGCCTGCAGACGACCCGGGGCAACCGTGAAGGGCCGCGCCGCGTCTTGGACGAGCGGCGCGGCGGCTGCCTGCAGCGGTGCTACCTGGCCGGACTCCAATGCCTGGATCAACGGCTGAATGTCCTGCGCGGACGGCAGCGGGCCAGCGATGACAGGCGGCAGCGGCGCGATAGGTGCGGCCGGAATCCCGGTCGGCGAATTCTGCGGGATGTTCGGGTTCGGGCTCGGCTCGGGCACAAAGTACTGCTGCCCCTCGGCGAGGCCGTCAGCTTCACCCGGCGCGTAATAGTGCCAGCCAGTCAGGTAGCCCTGTACATCCAAGCCGAAGCGGACCGGATCGGACCACGGTGCGGGCGAAGTGCCGATCACGTCGTACTCGTGAACGACGGAGACGGTGTTGGGACCGAGCACGCGCGGGCCGGGAGCCGAGGTGCCGGGATAGATGCCCGGGATCGCGGATAGCACACCGCCGTTGGCTCGCGGATCTCCGTACAGCACAACATGGTCGGCCTGGTCGGAGACGTTGCCCGCGACTTCCGCGCCGAGCGAATGCCCGATCATCGTGACTGTGCCGTCAGGGCATTCGCTGCGGTACTTCGCGATCTCGGCCGATGCCCGAGCTTCGCCGTCCGCGACCGACGCGTCCAGCGTGTATGGACCTTCGGGCCACACGCTCGATTCGTAGTCGAGGCTTTCAGTGCGGTTGCCTTGCGCGGCGGCGACTTCGAGGTGACGCATGATGACCGTGGTGCCGCCTTCGCGCTCCATGGCCCGCTCCTGCGAGCCGCCGATGCCCAGGACGAACGGGCGGCAGTCGGGACCATCGGCTTTCGCGATCGGGGCGTCCGCGGTGACGCCGTAGCCGCCGGCGAATGCGACGGCCAGCCCGAGCGGCGCGGCGACGTGCTTTTTGATGCTCATGTGAATCCGTTTTCTATCGGGGTTACTGGTCGCGTCAGCGCCAGAGAATGAGGGGTAGGTATATGGCTGTGGCCAAGGCGATTCCGGTCGTCACGCCCGCGAGGCGGTCGCGCAGGCCGTGCCGATTCGGTCGTCGCGCCGCAAAACAGGCAAGGAAAGTCGCCTTCGAACCAGTCGAAAGGGTGATGGCGTCCGGCCAGGCAATACAGGCGTTGACGCCAGTACTCGACACGGTCTGCGAGAGTGGGCTTTTCGGTGCACTGCTCGAGGTAGGCGTGGATCTGGGAGCCGTACAAGGCGGCCTGCTCGCTGTACCGGGCCAAGGCGTCGTCACTCATCGACTCGCCCGTACTCTTTGTCGGCCGACTCGACGGCGTCACGCCATGTTTCGCCGCCGTCCTGAAAGCGCTGCGCCTCGTACAGCCATGCGACGGTGGGGTTTTCCTGCATGTCGTCGCTGATCGTGTAGCCGAGGACGCTGGTCAGTGCCTTGTAGATATCGGAGTCGTCTGCGGCGTCGGCTTCGGCGAGCCGATCGAAGGGGACACCGAGATTGACCATCGCCTGACCGAGCAGGCACGAGCCGACGAGTTCGCCAGCTTTGTTGCGCTCGACGTACACGCATCCCCCGTCGCGCACGGGGTAGATGAAATCGGGCCGGTCGGCGGCGAGATGCCTTGCCTCCCTGACAATCTCGACTGGTTCGGGGAAACCTTCTGGTGCGACAGACTTTTCGGGCATGGCGAATACACCTCTCGGAAAGGTTTGGTTAAGGGGGGTGTGCGCGTGTCGATTACGCGACGCGCCGGAGATTGTGCAGCCGGTTTAGGCTCGCGGACCTTCGTTTAGGCGATACCCGCCATTAGCGAGCGATCGCCTCGGGGGTGATCTTGTTCGACTCGAGTGTGGCGAGTAGCGCGGCGCTGCGGGAGGCGGTGAGCACAGCCTCTTGCCATGCCTCGACAGACTTGTCCATGTGGGCCTTCATGATGTCGACCCACTGTTGATCCTGTTCAGCAATGGTTTTCGCGGAGGCGAGCGCGGGCTGACGCTCAGTGGGAGGACTAGAGGGCATCGGCACGTCCTAAAGTTCGTTGATGTGTCCTATGCGACAGATCGTAACGATGCGACGGCTCGAATTGCAAGGAGATCGGTAGCAGAAAATGTGGCCCCGGTTACCCTGCGGCGAACGCGACATCGGCGGTAGTGTTATGTATTCTCTGTGCGTCGCATCGCTACGTTTCGTTGCATCGCAGGATATGAGCCAGTTACTGTTGGACCCATGACCAAGGGCACAGGAACGGAAGATGCGGCGGCAGCAGCGTCCAAGACGACTGCCCCGCGGCCTGGCGATTGGGCCGAATTTATCGAGTCCATTTTGGAACAGCCTGGGTTCCAGGACGCTGCGGCGCTCGCGCGAGTGACCGGCGTGTCCGCCTCAACCATCAGTTCATGGAAACGCGGCGCAACGAAACCCGCTGCGCCGCCGGGGCTTCGCCAACTCGTAGATGCCACAGGGCACACAATGAAAGAGGCGCTGATCGCGGCGGGCATCGTCACGCCCGAAGAGATGGACGAGCCCGTACCCGAGCGTCGGACATCGCTGAGCGCCTACTCTGACGCGGAGATCATGCAAGAGGCACAGCGCCGGATGCAGCAGCATATCGAGTCCGCCCGCAGCCACGGCCGCTAAGCACCCGGCCGTAGACACAAAAAGAGCCGTCCCAGACAGCGTCTGGGGTGCCGGTCTCGAACTCGGGGAGATATAAGAGGCCGACCAATGGCCGCCGTCGTCACGCAACGGGAGCCCGGCGGCGAACTCCCGGACCGACATACGACCGAAGTTTGCGCCACTGCACGATAGGCAGACTGATAACAACTTCTGGAGGTTTGCTGACCGGCCGTTTGGCATCGCCGCTTAGCCTGCGCCAGGTTCGGCCTGGGGGAATCAGCGGAGGCCCAACGATCGGTCGCTTGATGTCCTGCTTGCTTTGCGCCGGATTCGATCTGGTTGCCATGCGGCAACATTAACTGCCCCATATGGGGTGCGTAAGGGGCTCTTGTGGGCAACACATGGGGACTGCGTGGGCAACACGTGGGGGACTGCGTGGGCAACACGTGGGTGGACGCGTTGCCCACGAACCGGCTCGTAGCGCCGTCAGACATGCGGCAACCATGTGCCAGCTACTGACATTGCCGCCGACTTTCGGGGTGTTTTCAGAGGGCCGTCAGTGCGACATGTTCGCGCCGGATATCCCCACTAGAGACGGCGACGAGGTCTTCCCCGTCTTCGAGCGGCATCGCGAAAAACCGCATCCCGTGGTGTGGTTCGCCGAGCTCGGTGGCATCGACCTCGATTAATCGCCGTGTCGTCTCGATCGCGATGCCGGGCCGGTCCTCGGCTACCCGGACGGTAACGGTCTCCGGGAACCCGTCGCGCCGACCGGTGCAATACCTCAGTTGCTCGCCGGGCTCGCGCATTCCGCCGATGCCACCGGAGTGCAGTTGGCCCGCACCGTTGGTGACCTCGATGAAGGTCATCAAAAAATCACCATCCTCCGGCCAGCCCATGAGGTCGGCTTCTGGGGGTCGCCGTGCGTCGCACCAGACTTGCCAGCTGTATTCGCCGTGGGAGCCGACCGGCGTGACCGGCTCCCAGCCTTGATCGCGGAGGGTCATTTATGGATTGTCACACACGGGTAACCGGAGATCGAGACCCGGCCGGTAGGGTCCCACCACCCAGCGCAGATCCGCGTGCCATCCGAGAATCCTCCGGTCGGCCCGTAGCTGTCCCGGTAGACGCCGCTGCTTTTCGCGCCGGGCTGCGTCACCTCACTATTGAACCTTTTGGCCTGACCGTCTGGCCCGACGACGATGTAGTACGCCTGCACCTGGCCCTCGCCGCCGGGGCTGGCGTAGGTGGTGACGACTTTGCCGACAACCAAACCGGTGCCGATCACCGTGAGGCTGACCGGACCGTCTTGTTTCGCTGCATCGGCAGAGGCCGTGGTGGCAGCGAAGGCGGTGAGCGCCGCAGCTGCAGCCGCGACAGCGACAGCGCGGTTGAGTCGAGAAATGTTGTAGTGCACGGGATTTCCCCCTTTGGTGTGTTCCGATATTTACTATTTTGGGTTGATCACGGTTCGAGGTACAGACGTTCGCTAGGAAGTCGTGGCAGTCCGCTGGTATCGCCAAGGTCGACCGTGACGGCATCGACGTAGTGCTGCGCTTGGTGCTCCTGCATGAAAATCAACGCCGCCGTCGTACAGCAGGCGTAGTCGAGTCGAAGGCCGTGCAGGAAAACGCTCAGATGAACGTCCGGATCGTGGGGTAGCGGTGAAAGGTCGCGTTGCACAGGGATTTGCAAGCTCATGGTTCCTCGATGTCGCGAACACTGGTCGGCTGAATCGTGATTGCGTCGTCTTTATCCAGCTCGGCATCCGAGTCGGAGACCCAGCCGTCCTCGTCAACCGGCATCACCGAGCCGTCCGCGCGCTGGTAGAGCGGAGCACTGTCGACGGGAGCTAGGTCGAGCTTGAAATGGGTTTCCTCGTGAAACGCGTTGAGTAATGCCCGCACGACTGGGGCTATTTCCGACCCACGTTGCCGCTCAACCTCATTCATGACGAGGTTCCCGCGCTCGGTCGGGGCTCGTGCAGGCCACGAATCTGTGAGGCGTGACCAAGTCACACGCCACAGCGATAGCCCGCACTCGGCTGTAGAAGTGGGCCATGCTGGGCGCGATGACCGCGACAGCTCCTTTGCTGCGTGCTGTCCCCACAATCAGTGTGGTCGGCATGAATGTGTCGTCGCCGAGAGTCACTAGCCCGGTGAGGGTGTAGCCGCGTCGCTGTGCCAACTCGGTGATGACTCGCTCATCCCGCAACAGGTGCGGGCCGCTCACATCGAGCGAGAGAACGCCAATCGCTTTGGCGGGCAGAGGGTTTGCGTTCATGACTGCTGCGCTGGAATTGATATGCGCGTGTAGAAATCGGGCATCAAGTCGGGGGTGTCGTCCACAACCCGCACGCCGATCCACGGACACCGCGCGGACGAGAGCAGAATGCCGTCATGGTCGGCGATCCGACCATCAACGATGGGAACCAAGCCCGAGCACAACCGATCCGGACACCTGACCGACCGCAGCTCGCTGGTTTTAGGGTCGAATGTCCCGATCCCGCACATCGACAACTTGATCCACGGCTCGCACTCACATTCAGACATGAGCAGCCCACCGTTTCACCGGGCGATACAGACCCGAGCACGCCCGGATCGCATCGACCACCACAAGCCCGGACGGCCGGAACGTGCAGCGCGGCGGTTCGATCCAGCGTCGGAACCGTGTGCCCTGGTCGGCTGGCGATGGCAACGCGACGGTACCGCCTGTTCGTACGACCTGGACATCGAGGCGGAACATCTCGGCGAACAGACGATCGTCATCGGGGATGTCCGGCCTGATAAGGAATGTCCACCGGTTCTCGCGCGGATGGGACGACACCGGGCCGAGGTCTGAACCACGTTGCTGCATTTGGATTTTCACCGACTGCCCGAGTTGGGCGGGCATGGTCAGCGCCCATACGTGGTCGACCTTCATCACGATGCGCCCGAGCTGCGGCGGGTCGACGTTCGCGGGCAGATCACACACCCGCCTGTAGAAGTGGCAGCGCGACGACGGTGTATCGCCAAAAGGTGTGTGGTCCATCGGTTTAGACCTCTGTGTCGGTTTGTTCGGTGTGGGTTTGCTCGGATGGCAATTCGCGTAGGCCGTCGTTCAAGCGCTCAAGCACATCGGGACGGCGGTCAACCGGGTACGGGATGGGCGGGCCAACGAATTGCGGGCGGTGCGGTAGTTCTGAGTTCAACGCGTAACCCCTCCGTGCGACGGCTAAGGTGCGCCCGGTGCTCCTGGAAAAACGGTCCAAGATGGGGAAGTAAGGACGGTTGCCTCTCCGGGCGCTCAATAAGCACAACACTGGAACCCGTGAGGCGTACCCTGAACTGGGTTACCCACTCACAACTCACCCAAAGGCGCAGAGCGTTCCCCGGTGAGGTGCAACGCATCGCCCAGTCAGGTGTCACCCATCACCCAGTACGGGCGACGAGCAGAGAAGAGAGACACGATGGTGGACAGCGGTTCAACACTGCCGCGGCGACAACTCGGCAAGTACTTGCACGATGCGCGATCGGCCCTGAGCATGTCGCAAGAGTCGGTAGCGCAGTTGGCCGATATCAGTTCATCGGTGCTGCAACGACTGGAGAAGGGCGAGCCGACCCGATTGAAGGTTCGCGACCTCCAAGCGTTATGCGAGGTCTTGGAGATGCCGGAAGACACCACCACGGCTATGGTCGGCCTGCTGCGCCAAGCTGCCGAAAAGAGTTGGTGGCACGTATACGGCGATCTCATCCCAGCCAACTTCGATGTGTACGTTGGTTTCGAAGCCGCCGCACACAAGCTGACGATGTACCAGCCAGCGTTGGTGCCGGGGTTGCTACAGACACCCGACTACGCGCGCGCCCTCATCCAGGCGGTAAACCCATCCGCAGGCGAGGACGAGCACACTCGACGCCTGGAACTCCGGCTGAAACGCCAAGCCATTGTCACGAGAAAGCGCCAAGCTGTCAGCCTCGACGTCGTTCTGCACGAGGCGGCCTTGCGGAGCAACGTCGGCGGCCCGGAAGCGATGGCCGCGCAACTCCGGCATCTGGCCGAGATCGGCAAGCTTCCCAACGTGTCAATCCGGGTGCTCCCTTTCTCATCGGGCGCGCCGGTTGGCGATCCTGTCGGACAGTTCGCGATCCTCGAGTTCGGCGAGGACACCAAGGGCGAACCGGTGTGGCCGCCAGTGGTCTACCTGGAGACGTTCATCGGGTGCATGTACCTGGAAAAACCGGATAACGTTCAGCGGTACGATCGAGTGCATCAGGTTCTCCAACAGGCTTCGTTGGACGAAACAGCAAGTAGGAGCCTGCTGCGGCAGGTAGCGAAGGAGTACGCCGAGTGACCAGCGATTTGTCCGGTGCGAAGTGGTTCAAGAGCCGCCGCAGTGGTGACAAGGCGGATTGTGTGGAAGTCGCCCACCTTGACAACGGCAGGGTCGGCGTTCGCGACTCCAAGAACCCGACCGGCCCCGCGCTCGTGTTCACCCCGGCCGAGTGGGATGCTTTCACCGCCGGCGTGAACGATGGCGAGTTCGATCGGCCGTAGAGCCGCACAAGCACCAACCGAAAACTGCCCCGTTCCGCTGGTCGCGGAACGGGGCAGTTCTTTTGCGCCGCAAGGGGTTTCGACTGTCTAGTTGCTCATCCGGATAGGGTGTGTCGGTAATCGGGTGTCGGGTTTGTTCAGCGGCAGCCGGTCCCGCTGGATCAGCCGGTTGATGGCACGGTTACTTGACGCGGCACGAGCGGAGCCACTGCGGCCCCGCGCGGGGTTTCGCGGGAGGAAATGGCTAACGGCTTGGCGGCGGCGTGAAGCCATCCGGCCACTTCGTGTCGTCGTTGTAGCGAACGCCGGTCAGGTTCGCGCCGGTGAGGTTCGCGCGGCCCAGCCGTGCACCGCTTAGGTCCGCGCCGGTCAGGTCAGGTCCGGGCATATTCGGGCCGGTATGGTCCGCGCCGCTCAGGTTCGCGTTGGTCAGGTTCGCGCCGCTCAGGTTTGCGCCGCCCAGATGTGCGCCGCTCAGGTTCGCGTTGGCCAGGTCCGCGCCGCTCAGGTCCGCGCCGCTCAGGTCCGCAATGACCAGCTGTGCCTCGCTCAGGTCCGCGCCGCTCAGGTCCGCGTCGATCAGGCCCGCGCCGCTCAGCTCTGCTGCCCACAGGTATGTTGCGCTTGCGCCGCCCAGGAACGCGCCGCTCAGGAACGCGCCGCTCAGACGCGCGCCGCTCAGGTCCGCAAACATCAGGTCCGTGCCGCTCAGCTGCGCGCCGCTCAGGTCCGCGCCGCTCAGGTTCGCAGTGCGCAGGTATGCGCCGAGCAGTTTCGCAGACATCAGTTTCGCAGACATCAGGTTCGCGTGGGTCAGGTCCGCGTCGCTCAGGTTCGCGCCGACAAGGCAGGAGTTCGAAAGGTCGATCCAATTGGGGCCGTCGTGGCTGCTGTCACGGCGACCGATCACAGTGACAGCAGCCTGGACATCTACCGCGATCGCTTTTGCGTCGGGCACATTCGGTTGCGAGCACGGAGGGCCCACGGGAGCGTGCGTACGGATGTAGGAACCAAGGACCTCGAACACGGTGGGATGATCCGCCGAGGAGTCGCGGGCAAGCCGCTCCAAGGCATAGATGCCGCCTAACCGAACGTCGGTCTTGTCGGAGCCGAGGTGCTCGATCGCTTTGCCGAACCGATCGGTGATCTGCCCTTGCTCGGAAAGGCCGTACTGATTTTGGGTTGCGTGCAAGGATTGGCCGGTAAACCACAGCGCCGCCACAGCCACTGCAGCGGTGGCCACTGAGGCGACCTTGGGCCAGCCGTCCCACAGAAACACTCCACCTACGCGTCGCGCTAGCCGCCTCCACAATCGCTGGGGTGCTGGCGTCGCACGAAGACCAGGCACTGATCGCCCAGCCAGACTGCGGCGAAGACCGAGAACCTGAGCGGTCCGCGGGCGGCGCGGAACCGGGGAGCCGGAGGCGGAACTCATGCCGTCATCATGCCGGTGACAGTCGAGGTCTCTTGGGACCTTTGCGTTGCCGCATCAAGTAACCATGCATCAACCGGCTGATCAGCGGGACCAGCTGCCGCTGAACAAACCCGACACCCGATTACCGACACACCCTGTATGGATGAGGCACTAGTTAGTAGCCCTGTTCGAGGCCCGTGAAGGCTACCGCCAATCAGCTAGACGGCTAGCGCCCGGGAATCGGCACTAGCCGCCACATGTACCAACGGCGAAGCGGTATCTCAGGTCTCTCCGTCTTGAAAATCATCTCTCGCTCACGGCCGGTTTTATAGTCGCGAAGCGTCAGCGTCTCCCGGTAGAAGTCCTCTGGCTTCACTTCGGTGTTCCAAGTCTTCTCGAAGTCCGGGTTGGTGCGACACCGTTGGTAGATCCGATTCAGCACGAAGTCGTCGACGATCCCCGCGCCCATCGTCCTGAGCGCGAACGTCGACAAATGCCGGTTCGCGACGAGGTCCGGCATCACCATCGCGGCCCTCGGGTCCGTCCACATCCATTCAAGCCCGTTCATCCCCGCTTTCAGGCCGGGAAAAGCTTCTTCGTACTCAGCTGTGACCGCGTATAACTCCTGGTCGGGTTGGGATAAGAGCGCAGCAGGGTACTTGTGGCTGTGGAGGTCAACTAGATCGAGCGGAAACGGGACGGTCGGCAAGGTCCCGACGAACCGCTGAATGAATCTGGGCATCGTGAGGTCAACGATGTGATCCCAGTACACGGGGGGCACTCTCAACGCCTCGAAGAGGCTCGGCATCACGTCGTAGCTCGGGAACTTTCCCGCCTCGATGGTTTTGATGAGGCTCACCGAGATGCCCGCTTTCTTTGCCAGATCTTCGCGGGTCAACCCTTCACCCATCCTCCGCTCACGGAGGTACCGGCATAGCCCTAGTCCCTGAACATCCACAGTAACTGCCTACCACTCCTCATCGTCGAACAACTGTTCGAAGTTTATCGCCCTCGCCGGTGGGTAACGTGTTCCATTTTTCTCGGTTAGAACATGTAAGCCAGCCTGTGTCAATACCTGAAACAGCTAAGATTCGTATCCATCCAAGTTGTTGACGTGTCGTCTAGCGGCTCCCACGATGTGAGTATCGACGCAGAAACAGCAGGGTTACAGGAGGTTTGCAGGGATGCCGAAATGAGACGTATCGACCGCTAGGCAGCGCGGCTTGGTTCCGTAGATGCTGCCGACAGGCGCAAGGCGAGATCATCCGACCGGCCCGACGTATTTACGGTCAGATCCCCCAAATCGACGGTGCAAACATGGGTTGATTATCGCTAGACTACCCTCAGAATCGAACATATGTTCGAACATTGGCGTAGAAGAACTCACCCATTAGCGCGCGGCGCGGCGGGACAGGTCGAGCGGGGTCGACACCCACCGGGCTGACACGCGGCAACGCCCGGGAGGGGGCATCAATCAACATGACCAACGGACTGCACTTCCTGCTCAACACCATGAAGTGGCACAAGGGCAAAGGATGTTCGGACGACGAAATCTCGTGGCTGTCCAGCTTGGCAGGGAAGGAGTTTTTCGAGCTGGCCACATGGGTGCAACAGCTGCTGGAGTGATGAGCGAAGCGTTAGTCGTCGCTGTTCGACGTGTCCGGCGCACCCAAGAACATGGCCAGCCTGATCGCGTCCTGAGCTTCGGTTCGCTCGGCCAGCACTTGCGCTGCGCGCGCGAGCAGAGGCAACAGTTCGACTGGAAACGGATTGTCGTTGAAGTCCCCCGCCACCGCTACCACGTTGTCTTGCAGGATGAGGTGCCCGCGGTGTTCACCCAACCATGCCGTGACGACGACTCGGCCGCTGTCGTCCCGCTCGACACTGGATTCGACATTGGCCTGCGCCATGGCTATCTCCTAACCCGCTGCCCGCTGGGGCGAGAATACACCGCCGAGCGACATACGAGTGAGCACCGCTCTCCGTCTGGAGTCGCCTCCTCCGCCGCTGTGGAGCTGTGGAGGTGGAAAAACCTCCACAGCGCTTTTTCGCGCCGTCTCACGCGTGATACGAAAAGATACTTAGTTAGTTAGTCTAAGCATCGTTTTGACCTGCACTGCTAGCTTTTGCAAGCGCAGTCGCAAAATGAGACTCTTTACCAACTTTTTACTTTCGGCCCATTTCTCTCTCTCGCGGTCCTCCACACCTCCACACCTCCACACGCCCTAAAACTGGCACTGGCGTACCGTAACAGCGGCACGCCTTCCCTTCTCGCGGTGCTTCGTGCGATATTGGCCAGGGCCGCATTCGCGGGGGTCTCAACATCAATCAGGCGGTAACCCAATGCATTTCCGAACCATCGCCGTCGCCATCGGTATTGCGCTGGCCGCGGCAGGCTGCGACATGTCCTCGGCCCAAGCTGAAGGCGATTTTCGAGCCGCGCTCGAGCGCGACAATGTGCAGCCGCACGACCATGCGCTGAACAGATACCAGCTCGGCCAACGGGTCTGCTCCGACTTGGACGCCAACCCGAACGTCGCGCTTGAGTACTACCGAATCTCGCAGCTGCGTGACGGTGCCGCACCGATGTTCAG
The DNA here is from genome assembly GCF_055584605.1 of Nocardia sp. NPDC102475. Taxonomy (NCBI): domain Bacteria; kingdom Bacillati; phylum Actinomycetota; class Actinomycetes; order Mycobacteriales; family Nocardiaceae; genus Nocardia; species Nocardia sp. NPDC102475. The sequence goes on from NZ_JBVJLS010000002.1 coordinate 189,125, forward strand.
CGGGGCTGATGGAACTGCCTTTGTCGATGACGCCGTCGCGACACTGTGCCCGTCGCACAAGAAGTAGTCGTAGAACGCGAAAAAGCCCCGCCCTCCGGCGATCCGGAGAGCGGGGCGTTGTGTGCCGCGCGGAGGCTATTGCGAGTCGATTTGCACGAAAGTCGTTGTCGCGGTGAGGTTGACGCCGCCGGTGCTGACGGATTTGGCGTACATCGCGATCGTGTCTCCAGCCGACACTGACACACCGTTGATGCCGGGGTTAAGCGTCGCGCTGGTCGCGGTCGATGACGCGCTGCTGATCTGCGCGCCGTTGCGATAGATGTACGCCGTGACCGTCTGGGCACCAAAGTTGCTGCCGTACACGGCATTCGACGTAATGTTGATGACTCCGGCCCGGTCGACGACGAGGGCGTTCGACGTGATGGTGGTCGCAGGGTAACCGCCGTCTGCTGCGAACGGCGTGGCCTGGGCAGCGGTCGTAGTCGTGGAGTACGACGAGGACAGGTTCATCCGCTGCGACGACGGCTTGAGAGCGGCGGCGCGGGCGACGAACATTAGAGGTACACCCCGATCACGTCGCAGTACAGCCGCGCGCCGGGTGTCGTGCCGAGCGCCGTCACATTGACTTGCAGGAAGGTCCCTGCCGTGATGCTCCAAGGCCCGGTGAGGGTGGTCTTGGCGCCCGCTGAGGTCGCGGTCAGCGTGGTCGAACCGCTGCTGATCGCGGAGCCTGTGGCCGCGTTCGTGGTGTTGCTGTACAGCGCAATCGTGTTCGAGCCCGACGCATCGGCGGTACCCACGCGGAACTGGACGGCAAAGATCTTGGCGTCCTGGTCGAAGTAGATGCCTTCGGGCATATCGCCGTAGCCGCTCGCGCGGGTACTCGACTGGACGAGCCATGTGAATTTGCAGGGGCTGCCAGCTTCTTGGTTGTACCAAATCGCCGCGGCCGACGCGTATTCGAGCGTTGCCACAGCGAACTGCCCGACCAGCTTGAGTTGCGTCGTCCCGGACACGTTGATTACGTCCGAGCCGCCCGAGGCGATGGTCACGGCGTTCGCCGAGGTGTCGACCTTCATCACCGTGACGCGTGTGCCGTTCGCTGGGGTCGTCGGCAGAGTGACCGTGAACGCACCGCCGCTGGACGAGCACGGCACGAAATCGCCCGCAACCGCTGTGTAAGCCGAGGTTTTCGACGCCTGCATTGCCACGGTGCCGCCAGCGTTCGCCGCCGCGGTCTGGACGAACGCGGTCGATGCCGCCTGCGTGGTGTTGGTGCCCGCCGATGCCGTTGGGACGGTCGGTGTACCGGTCAATGCCGGCGAGGCCAGCGGAGCGAACGACGTGGCGACGAACGCGGTAGACGCTATCTGCGTGGTGCTGGTGCCCGCTGTGGCTGTGGGCGTGGTTGGCGTGCCGGTCAGCGCCGGGGAGGCGAGCGGTGCGTATCGGCCGTCGAGGGAGACCAGGTCGTTTGCGTAGCCGACATACCAAATCGCCGATGACGCAGTGTATTGCAGCACCACCGAACTGTTTTTGAGCGCGACAGAAATGCTGGTCGCACCCGACGCGACGTTGAACACGTCCGAGCCGCCGCGGTTGATCGTTACGGCGTTCGCCGAGGTGTCGACCTTCTCGACGACGATTCGCGCCTTGTCGGCCGGGGCCGTAGGCAAGGTGATCGCGAACGCGCCGCCGGAGGCATCACACGGCACCCAATCCCCTACCGCCGCGGTGTAGGCCGAGGTTTTGACGGCGGTCGGCGTGAGCTTGTCGACCTTGCCCGGCACCGCGGGAGCGGCGGCCGTACCGCCGAGGTCTCCCGCCAACTGCACGATGCCTTTACTCGAGGACGTTGCATCGGCCGCTGCGGGCCCGGTGATGTTCGCGACCGAGGAACCCCACGCCCCAGCGGCTTTCGGACCGTAGACCGCGCCGTTGGACGTGTTCAAGTACATGTCGCCGTTGTTACCCAAGCCGCTGGACGGGACACCAGAACCGGTCAACCACGTCGAACTCGCCCCGGTTGAGCCAGTGGCGCCGGTCGGGCCGAGCAGTGAGCCCTGAGAGGTCCAAGTGCTGCCGTTGTACGAGTAGTACGTGCCGTTGGCGGTGTTGAGGTAGAAGTCCCCGGCGATCGCACCCGCGACCGTGCCGGGCGCACCGCTGCCGGTGAACCAGTCACTACCTCGGGTCCCGGTCGCGCCTGTAGCCCCGGACGGACCTTTCAGCGAGCCCTGGGAGACCCAGACTCCAGACTGGAGCTGATAGACGTTGCCTGTGCCACTGTTGTCCAGGTACAGGTCCCCGTCCATCGAGCTGGCGATCGTGCCGGGCGCACCCGTACCGGTCCACCAATGCCCTTCAGGGAGAACCAGACTCAGAACTTGGCTCGGCGCGGTACCGGTGATCGTGGCCGACGCCGGAGCACCTGTTACAACCGTTCCGATACTCAGTGAGTTCGCCGGGCCCGTGGGTCCGATGCCGCCGTTAGGTCCGATCGGACCTGCGAGGTTGAAGCCTTGGCCCACGCTCGGCCAGACGGTCCCGGACCAGACGTACAGAAGGTTGTCGGACTGGCAGATGTACGCCTTGCCCGCGTCGGAAAGGGTAAACGTCGCAGGCAGATTCGCGTACGTCGAGACCCAGCCGTTGAGCGCGATCCCACCAATCGGGTACGTGTTCGCGGTGGTCAGAGCCATAGAATTCGGCCCCTTTCGAAGACTTCGCCGCCACGCTGCGCGTGCAGACCGGCGGATTACGCTGGGAGAGAGGGAAGCTGAGGGAGCGCAGGGGCACCCCGGTACCGCGAAGTACGGATGCACCCTTAACGCGAATGTCACGCCGGTCGGTCGGTCGCGTCGGTCACTTGGTATGCACGCAGGCACGGGAATTACACGGCCTGCCGGGACTGGGATACTGCACAGAGCCAGGAACACCCAGGGGAACCCTGGTATCCACGCCAACAGCCACGTTGGGACCGCCCGAGTCCGCCTTTACCGGTCGGCTCTGTGTCATCGGAATATGTGCAGCGGCCCATCTGACGGGCGACGACCACGCGGGCAAGGCGTGTCACCCGTGTTGGTGCCTACGGGCGCAGCGACCAAGGGGGAGGTTGGCGAAAGCGCCAGAATCGTCGTAGGATCTCGTCCTACGGTGCGAGTCTGCTCATTTAGTCCCAGATTCTCACCCAGGCCCCGGACGGTGTTGGAGCACCTGCCGGGGCTGACTTGTATCAGGGACCTTAACACAAAGTTCGCGCCGCGCGCCGGTCACCTTTGAGTCAGGTATACGGTGCTGCCGGCCTGGTAGGCGTACACCCGGATCGCGCCGGAATCGCTGTAACTCGAGCCGTCTGCGTCGACCCAGCGCGCGGTGATGCCGTAGCGCCAGCCGAGCGCTGGATTACCTTGCGCGTCAACGAATCCTGGTTGGTCGACAGCGGGCAACCGCAGTAGGCCGCCGGTGTAGGACCACAGCGACGACAGCGGCGCACCGGTAGCCGTCCACGTGAGAGTGGGCGCTGCGGTGACCGTGATCGAGGTGAGGTGGTTGATGCTCGGTGCGTTCCACGGCCCAGTCACCGCGACCATGACGGGAGCGGTCATCAGCTGTGGACGGTGCCCGAGACGACGAAATCGACACTGCCCGTGATGGATGCCGACCCGCCGAGCATGTCGCCCGGTCCGAGCATCGCGCCCGTGACGTATCCAGTCAGCGGCAGTGAGGTATTCACCGCCAGCGAATAGCCGCTGAGCACTCGGTGAGTCTTGTCGCCGAATGTCTGCCCGGTCTTGGCGATGCCGAGATTCACGGTGATCGCCTGCCCGAACGTCGAGGCCGTGGGCAACGTCGCAGTCGTACCCGATGCGCCAGTGTCGGTGAAAGACGTTGAGCTGGTGTTGTATTTCAGGCCCTCGGCGCCGGACGCAGTGCCGCGCCACACGTTGTAACTGGTCGCGCCCGGGACCGCCGTCCATGACAGCGGTTGCGATGAGGTTGTGCCCGAAGTGGTCGCGGTGACCTCGTTGGAGGCCAGCGACTCCCCCGCCGCGTTGACCGCGGTCACCACCCAGAAATAGGTGTTGGCCGCCAGTGTGCCGCCCGACGACGAGGTAGTTCCCAAGGTCAAAGTCGTTGTCAGCGAAGCGGACATGTTGGTGATGACGCCATGCGTAATTTTCACCGAGGTCGACGCGGGCACGGTGTACGTCGCGATCTCGGTGGTCGTCAGCTGGCCAGAGATAAGGACTTGCGGAGAGATCGCCGCAGCGACCATGACGTTGTTGCCAGCCAATTCAGGCTCCTAGAACCATTGCCAGCGCAGCGGACTGCGCGGCGGTGAGCGTCGATGCAGGCGGTTGCCAGGTGGCGTTGCCACTCGCGTCGGATGTCAAGACGTTGCCCGCGAGCAGCGATCCGGCCGTCACCCGCAGCGCAGGCATGGCCACGGTGCCGGTGAAAGTCGGACTCGCCACCGGCGCCTTGCTGGCCAGGGCCGGGACCGTGGGCGCGGTCGCGCTGCCGCCGAGATCTCCGGCCAGCTGCACGCCGCCGACAACGCTCGAGGTCGCCGAAGGCGGTGTCTGCCACGTGGCGTTACCGCTCGCGTCGGACACCAAGACTTTGCCCGCTGCCGGGCTCGTGGTGACCTTCAAGGCGGGCGTGGTGGCCGTCCCTGTGAAAGTCGGATTCGCCACGGGAGCTTTGTTGGCCAAGGCCGGGACGGTGGGCGATGTCGCGGTGCCGCCGAGGTCTCCGGCCAGCTGTACCAAGCCGGGCGCGGAAGTGGTGGCGTTCGGCGCCGATGGGCCGGCAGCACCTGTAGCGCCCACCGTGCCGCCGACATAGAAGCCTTGGCCGTTGGCGGGCCACGCGGTACCGGACCACACGTAGACGCGACTATCGGCCTGGCAGATATAAGTGGCTCCGGCCGCCGAAAGGCCAAGCCCGGTAGGCAGATTCGAATACGCAGGCACCCAGCCGTTGAGCGCGACACCGCCGACCGGATACAGCGACGGTGCGGTGAAGATGCCGCCGTTGGTCGACAGGTAGACAACGCTCTGGTTCGCGAAAACCTGGATCGTGCCGGTTTCCTGGCCGTGGGTGCCGTCCGACAGCGTCCATGTCGTAGTGATCAGATAGGACCAGCCTGTGACGCCGCTGCCGGGCGCGGAGACGAAACCCGCCTGATCGACCGCCGGGAGCACAACCCATCCGGGGATCGGGCTTGTGTCGCACATGCTCGACAGCGGCTGACCGGTGGTGAGCCATGTCGCGGTGATCGTCGGCGAAACCTGCACCGATACCTGCGCGATCGGGTTGGCCGTCGACCCGGGCAGGCAACACACCTCGACTGCGGTCACGCCAGCGGGAATGCTCATACGGCCCTTTCGATTTCGGCCAACAGCTCAGGAGACATCGCGGGCGCGGGAATGTCGCGCTCATGCAAGACCGACACACAGTCGCGTATCACGGAGATCGCTTGCTGTAGCAGGCCGACGACGCGGATCTGTTCGCGCCGGTCGGCCTGCATCTCGGTTTTCAGTCCGCCGACTTCCCGGCGCAGCTCCTCGACCTCTTGGCGGTAAGGCTCGAGCAACTTGACGGCCGCGTCCGCGATAGCTGAGTCCGCCACGGCTTCGTCGCGGCGGTTCTCGGCATCGTCGCGTCGGCCGCCGCGCCAACTGCGAATCAGCTCCGCGCCGCCCGCGCCGCCGGCGAACGACAGCGCGGGCGCCAGGATCTCAGTCCACATCACCGGATCGGGTTCGCCTTCAAGATGTCGGCAACCGAAGCAATGACCGGGGCAACGACGTTCTCTGCCTGCTGAATCACCGGGTTGACCGCTGATTCAACCGCCCGAACCACAGGCGCGGCAACGGTCTGTGCGACCGCCTCGGCCAGTGGTGCCGACACGATCGGTGCGTCCGCAGTGGTCGACACCGCGTCGGCCGCCGCATGGGTCACGCTCTGCGCCGCGGCCAGGGCGTCACTCGCGGCCTGGGCGGGATCGGTCTTGGCTTCGGCCACGACTTTGCGTACCGCGACAGGTACGGCCGCGACATCGTGAGCGACCTTCTCGGCCTCGGCCAGCGCGGTCAGCGGTGAGTGCGCTACTTTCGCGGCCTCGGCCTTCCAGTCGATGTTGCGCACGTCGTGCGCGAAAGACTCGACGTCTTTGACGATGCCTTCCGCGGCGTCCGCGTCGGCCTGGATCATCGGCCCGTTCGCGGCGAGCCAAATACCGAACGTGGTGGCGCCGACGCTGACCGAGGTCAAGAAGGTGGTAGCGCCGGTCACCCAGCCGTACCCAGGGGGCAGGTAGTGCGACAGGGTCACGAATTCGGTTGTTACCGTGGTGATTCCGCCGACTGCGGCGAGGATGGATTTGGTGTATGCGCTGATGTTCACTTGGCTGCCCCGTTCGGGTTGAGGTCGACCGCGCCGGTAATGCCGTTGCGTGCAGCGGTTGCCGCTACGGCGTCGGCCACGGTGCGGTTGCCCAGCTGCGTCCAGCCGGGGTAGCTCGCGGCGACATTCAGCGAACCGTCCTCGTTGTGGACAGCGTTCCGTGAGCCGGTCAGCTGCTCACGGACGTCTTTGATGTCCGAGAGGCCGGGACCGACGTAGCCGATCAAAAAATCGGCCAGCCATTTGGTGACGCTCGCGGTGATCGCATCGACATCGGCTTGGGTGAGGGTCATATTCGTCGCCTCCTCAGAGGGGTTGATCGGGGGTGCACCGGCAAGCGACCATTGGCCGTAATCCGGTGTGACAGCTTCGTTTTCGTCGCACTGGACGCCACCTACCCAGGCGTATCCAATCCGCTGGTACAGGTTGGCGCGCGGTTCGCGGTTGCCGCCGGACCATGCGCCGGTCTGCCACGCCCAAGCCGCCGTCCCGTTGTCGAGCGCGCGACTGACAGGCCAGTAGCCGCCGTAGATGCCGACCCACTGTGCGCCGAGCACCGACGCTGCGCCGCGCAGGTAGTCATCGATCAGGGTCTGCTCGTCGGGGCTTGCGTCCCAGTCGGCCGAGAAGTAGATCGGCCGTTCAGCGGAGCCGCCGCACGCGAGCACTTGGGCGCGGGCGAGGGTCGCGTCATATGCGCCCGCCTCGTAGCCTTCGGTCATCCTGTTGGCGTAGGTCTCCCAATTGCTGACGATCTCAACGCCGTTGGCGCGCAAGTCGTCAGCCTCCCAAGGCAGCAGCTGTTTGCCGGGCAGGCTCGCGCCTCCGGGCGAGAGGTAGCGAACAACGAAGTCGTAGCCGCCCGATTTGATCGCGCCGCCACCGGGATATCCAGCGGCGTAGTCGAGTCCGAGAGTCATGTGTCACCTGACTTTGTGATGGATATTGCCGCCCAGATGCCTTTTCGGAGCTTTGGGCGGTTTTCGGTCTGCGCCGCCGGGCGGGTTGTAACCCTTCTTGTAGGGCCAATGCGGTAGCGGCTCGGCGGTCTTTGCCGCGTGTTCGATAGCGGCGTGGTGCGCGGGATGACGCAGCCGACGCCGGAGCGCTTCACGGTCGCCATCGTGTTCTTCGAGTTGGCGATCGTGAATGGCTTCATGGTCAGCGATGAACTGGTCCGTCCACGCCTCTGAGTCGGGGTCGGCGGGGTTTCGATGGATCGTCAGGTGGCAGTCGCTGCAAATGTGCTTACTCAAAGTTGTTGCCTATCAGGAGAAGTGGGTAACGACAACGATCTGCGCGCCTCCGCCTTGGCCGCCCGCAGCGCTCGATCCACCGGTTGAGTAGCCACCGCCGCCGCCGCCACCGCCGCCAGGGAATCCGCCATTGCCACCGACACCAGCTGTGCCGACGCCGACGCCTCCGCCCCCGCCCCCGCCCGAGCCCGGCGCGTAGATGCCCGAGGTTGTCGGCGAATTGCCATTACCCCCAGCACCGCCGCCAGACGTACCGCCGAGGCCGCCAGAAGAGAACTGGGCATCGTTGCCTGCGACACCGGGCGAGTTGCTTCCTCCGGCGCCACCAGAGACATCGACATAGGATTCCGAGCCGAAACCCTTCTGACCGGTCGCGATTGTCGTCGCCGACTGTCCGCCATGGCCGCCGCCTGCAGATAGGTAGCTACCGAATGTGCAGGTAGCGCCGTTGGCCCCGGCGTTGTTGTCGGCAGATCCGCCGAGGCCGCCGCTGGGCACAGTGACCGTCACGGTTGAAGTCAGAGAGGCGGCACTGAACGTGTACTTCGAATATCCGCCGCCGCCACCGCCGGACCCGGGGTAGCCATTTCCGGTGCCATGGCCTCCACCACCACCCGGGCCGATGTCGTACACGTCGATGGTTTTCGCTCCGGTCGGCATGGTCCAGGTGCCGTTGGCGTTGAAAATCTGGATGTTCGGCGCTTGCCCGGAGATCTGCACCTGGTTGTTCAGTTGCGTCACAGCGGGTTTGACCGCGCTCGGGTTACTCGACGCAGTACCGGTAATCGGGCCGGTCACACCTTGGGAGATGGATATCGCGCCGTTGACCGCGTTCGTGGCGTCTTGGCGTAGCTGCGCGGCCCACGCGGACAAATTGATGAATCCGCCGGTCGCGCCGGTAACCCAGTCGCAAATATTCGCGCCGATACCGTCGAGCAACGCTACGCCGAACGCACCGAAATTGACGCTCGGTGTGTAACTACTGCTCGATGTGTTGTCGTGGGTGACAGCCATTTACGTGGGCACGACTTCGACAGTGAAATAGCCGTTCGTGTTGATCGTCTGCCAAGAATCGGTCGTGGAATTGACCTGTGTGGCGATCAGATAGATTGTCGCGGTGGTGTTCGCCGCAACTTGGCCGTAGGTCGTGCTGCTGACGCTCTGACTGAATGCGGGCTGCACGGTCACCGGGTACGGTCCCGCACCATTCCAGCCGAGCCCGTAGCCGACGATATCGCCGGAGGCCGAATTGTTCAGGCGGACAACGCCGTCGACATGAGTATTGACTGTGCCCGTGGCATAGAATCCGCCGTGCACGATCGGCCGCCACGCATAAGGCTGCGCGGGAACACCGATGGTCGCGACGACATAGGTTTGGCCGTTGTTGTTGTACGGCGCCGAGAATGACGTATTGGGAACGTTGTACGGGACAGTGCGCTTCGCCGCGGAGATCGCCCATTTCGATGTCGCGTTATTCCAGTACAGCGTGTAACCGTCTGTCGCCGAGCCCGGCGGGCCGCCACTGACATCACTTGCACCGGAGATCGTGCCATTGGTTCCCGCCGCGCCTGTCGCGCCAGAGTTGACGTTGAGGTTCAGGTCGTAGACGCTGGCCGTGCCCGCCGTACCTGGCGTGACCAGGGTGAACGTCGAGGCCGGCGGCGTGGTGCCTGCAGTGTACTGGGTGACGTTGATGTTGCGCAGCGTCGGCGGCAAACCAGGCTGCCCCTGCACCAACGCTGGCAGATTGCTGACGCCACCGGACGGAGTGAGAGTCAGGGTGGCGATGCCGTTTTGTGCTGGGTCGGTAGCGCCGGTGAAAACCACCGACCCTTGCCAAACAATGGGAGTTGTCATCTATCACGCACCTAGTTCTGCGAAAGTAGTGCGACTTGCATCGCCGCCTCGAACCCGGTGATTTGCCTTTGCAGGCGTGCCCAGGGAGATTCGCGGCTCTTGTTGTCGCCGATATGCGCGATGAATTCCACGCGCTTCGAGCGGTCGTCGATGACGGTCGCTTTCATGAGGTAATCGGTGTACATTTTCCCGCGCCGCACCCACGAGGCGAGGTCCCCGATTTGAATGTCTTTACCAAACGCGTACGGCTGGCCATCGAATGTGACGAGTTCCCACGAGTAGTAACCGCGGCTATCCCACATGCCATTGAACAAGGCGAAGAATTCGGACAGCGTGTAGGCCGTGGAACCGGCCGCTACGAAGATCTCCGGATAGCCGTATGGACCGAGAGCGAAACGGCGCGGAGCGTTTTCGATCTCCTGGTAGGCGAGCACGACGTTATCGAAGATTCCGTCGAGCAAAGTGCTCGAAATACCCGCTAGGCCGATCGCCGTCAAAATCTCTGACAGCGCGAACTCTAGGACGAGGTCGATCAGCTTGTTGACCCATTGCGGGCTACGGCCGCCCGAGACCACGGTGTAGGCAAGCGGGTGGTGCGCGGTGGTGTGAAACTCTTTGACACCGCCGCGCGGGTGATCGGTGTAGATCGCCCACGGGCGTTGCCAGTGGAAACCGAATTGCGCGGCCAAATCTACGCCGGGCGGGGTGAATTCGGAGTTGGTGAACGGTGCCACCGACTCGCCGAACGCGCCCTCGGCGATATCGATTACCGTCGAGATGAGTCCGTCTACGAATGTTCCTGTAGGACCGGTGATACCGCTGCGGTCGGTGACCCGAACAACGATGGTCGGCACGCTCAGCGTGTACGCCGTGGTCGGTTGCGGCTCTCCGGGCAACCACAGATCCGCCGTCAAGGCGACGCCGTTGTCTTTGCAGATTTGGCCCGCCAGCGTGGCGACTGTCGCCATTTTGCTTGTGACGGCAACCCATTTCGACTGGTCGTGCAACGTGTCGACCGGCACCACTGCGATAGGCGTGAGAATGCCTTGGCCCATCAGCGCGGTAGCGAACCAAGCCGCGGGGTCCAAGATGTTGTTCAGGAACTCCCAGAGCCCGGATTGCAACCGAATTGCGCACTCGGTGACCATGGTGGCGAGCACAGAGCAGGCCGGACCGATGTAGACGGCCTCTTTCGGAAACTGCAGTTCGATCGGCGCCCACCACGCGGGCCACACCAGCAGCTTGTTAAACCAGTTCCAGTCCGAAAGGCATTGCAGCGTAACCGTGTCCACGCCGTCGACGCGGTCATCGCCCGCTGTATCGACTCGTCCGGACCACCGCAGATCGTTGACTTGAATGGTGATTCCGACAACGGTCCGAGCGCACGCCATCGCAGCCTCGGCTAGCGGGTCATCGCCTTTCATGACGATCGTCGCGGTGCCTACACCATTCAATTCGAATGTGGCTGTGCAGCTGATGTAGTCGCTGATTTCACCGAGAACCCGATAATGGTTGTCGTACATCGTGACGATGAATTGCGGTGCGACGTCGACCATTTCATCGGTGCGCGTCGACGCAATCGCGTCAGCTCGTGCGAAAATCTGCCTCGGGTCGATCGTGGTGAGATCGAAACCGGGGTTTGTCACTCAGGCCACTTCCGATACGGCGTGAGGCTGCCGACGATCGAGGTAAGACCCGGCGTCGCGCCAGTGACAGACACCGGGACTTGGATCGCGGCACCCGCGGGTACGCTCGCGGAGAAACGCCCGGTCAGCAGCGGATACAGATTGGTCTGCGTCGTCATTTCGACGATCGAGCGCTTACGCGGCAACGTGGTGATCAGCGCGGACTGCCCGGCGGTGAGCGGTCCGAAAATCACCGCGCCCACGTCGCCGTTGTTGCCGATCGTGAATGTGCCGGGACCTTGCACGAGATACCGCGGCCAGCCGTCTTGATCGCCGCGATTCCACAGCGGCAGCCAGCCATCATGGTTTTGGCCCGCCGGATCGATCAGAGTCGTTGCGGACGAGGCGGTCAGCTGCGAAGTCGAGTCGAACGACGCCCACAGTGGGTAGTCGGCGCGGCCGGTCCACATGAACTTTTGCGCCGTCAACATCGCGGGTGCCTGCCGAATGGTGTCGGTCAGCTCTTTGTGCAGACGCAGCGGAATCCACCACTCGCCCAACTCGGAGGTGAACCAGCACAGCCGGCCCGTGCGCCGCGCGTCCCACGAGTTCATCCATCCGCGCTGCACCCTGCGATATCCGGCGGGGGTATTGCCGGACAGGGTGATCGTCATGTCGATCTCGCCGACGTCGTACACCGCGTCCACCCAGTCCGCGCCGTCTTGCCGCGCGCCCTGTTTGTCCAAATGTTTGAACGGGGCCATCAAGCCCTTGATGTCGACTAGGCTCGCGCCTTCCTGCGCACCCGGGATCGGCGCGAGCCCGCCGGACAGAGGCCAGCGGGAGCCGTCGCAACCGACCCATGTGACGATCGAGGCGTTGTCGGACAACAGCGAATTGACCGCCCAAGGTGTCGGATTGCCTTGGGCGGGTGTGATATTCAACGGCATCTAGCGCGTCCCGCCGCCCATGTATGCGTTCATCTCGCGCACCCACTCTCTTGCCGCCTTGCGGAAATCTCCGTCGTGGATGTGCTGGTTCTCGACGTGCACCATCGACCGCAACTGATCGCCCAAGCCGTCCGCGGTGTCGCGGTTGGCGATGCGGTCGAGGTTGTCTTTCTGCCTCGGGTTGAGCACCGGTTCCGGCCGGCCTGTGAGGTTGTTGACCAGGCTCAGGCCGGTGCCGATCCAGCCGCCCTCGTCATGGGTCGGGGTGCCGTTGAGCATGTCGAGCAACGCCTGTGGGTAGCTGCCGGGCTTCGGTGCCGGCGCTGGCGCTGACTGGCCGCCCCAGCCCGGTTCGCGGCCACCGTTGAGGCTTGGCGACGGCGGGGTGCTGCCACCCCATCCCGGTTCGCGGCTTCCGCTCGGCGCGCTCGGCGCGGGCTGTGTAGGCACCTGCGATAGCGGTGAATGGTTGAGCGGGCTTGGAGGTTTCACCGGAACCATCCCCGGCGGTGATGCCGGGTGAGGGTCGGTGTCCAACTGCCCCATCGGGTTACCCGCCTGCGGATCGGTCCCGAGCGACGGCGTTGCCGCCGGCGCGGATTCGGAGCCGATGTAGTCGTCAGGTGTCGGCGTTGCGCTCAAGTCGTCGCCGATGTCTTCGGAGCCGGTGAGACCTGAGTCGTAGCTAGTGCCGGAGTCGTAGCCGGTACCGGTACCGGTACCGTCGTCGTCGGACGCCTGTTGGTCCAGCAGGTTTTGCGGGCCAACGTATTTCGCGTTGGCTGCGGCGTTGGCGATGCGGAACAGTGGCGACTTGTTCGGATCGGCAAACACGGAGTTTTCCAAGCCGAACGTCTCGAGCAAACCGGAGACCGCGAGCCCGCCGAGCTGTTGACCGAACTCGACAGGCGTCAACAGGTGGTTGGCGCTGCCCGTGCCGCTCTTGGTGGTATCGCCTTGCGCGGAACGCTCGCGGTAGGTCTGCGCCTTCGTCTCGAGGTCGGTTGCGTCGCTCGATGCTTTGCTCGCCTTGTCGCGGTAACCCTGGGCGCGCTCGGTCGCGGTTGCGGCTGCCTCCTGCGCGGTGGTCGCCGCCTCCTGCGCTTTCTGCGCCTCTTTCTCGTACTTCTTGCGGTCGACATCGAGGATCGCGTCAGCCGCCTTGCGCTGTGCTTCCGCCGCGTCGGCTTGGTGCTGGCGCATCTTCTCGAGATGCTTCGCCGCCGCCTGGTCAGCCTTTTTGGCGTCCTCGAGGTACTTGGCCGCCTGCTCTTTCTTCTTGGCCGCGTCCTCCGCTGCCTTGTCGGCCTGGGCGGCGTACTTGCCGCTGCCCGACGTCGAGTTCGCGCCCTTGCCCGTGTACGGCGGATTGAACATCTCGCCGGGAAGGAAGTAATGCTCGGTAAACTGCGGGTCGGTCACGTCGACCGCGGGGCCATCGATCGCGATATTGCCGTGGCTGCCACCGGATTCGAGGCGGTGTCCAGCCAGCCGTCCAGCCATGTGGCCCGACTGCCCCGGCTTCGGGTTGACGCCGAGCGAGAAAACGCCGCCCAACCCCTTCTTGAAGCCAAGGCTCAGGAAGTCCGAGACCGTGGTGAAGGCGCGGTGCACGGGCTTGCCCAACAGTTGGTCGTAGACGCCGGAAAGGAATCCGCTGCAATCCAATTCGCCATAGGTGTAGGGCGTTCCGGCGACGGAGTTGACCCAGGACAGGGCGCGGCGCACCGCAGTGTCGTTGGCCGCAGCGGTCTGCGTCAGGGTGGGCAGACTGCTCGGCGCACCCTCGCCGCGCCGTTCCGACCCGTAGACGCCGGTGTTCTTGCTGTCGAGCACGCCTTCCGGATCGGCGATACCGCCGCCCGCGTAGCCGTGGCCGTGACCCCAAACGCCGAGGATGTCGCCGTGGTATTTCCCGCGCATGTACCTGAGCGCGGCGTCCATGTTGGCCTTGCCATCGAGGCGGTCATTCGGGTCGTTCGGATTTCGGTACTGGGCGAAGGTTCCGGGGGTGACCTGCAACAGGCCAGCGGCTTCATTGCCTCCGCTGTTGACGTCGATGACCGTCTGAATCGCCTTCTCGTTGCCCGACGATTCGGTCTGGATCTGCGCCAACATCGCGTCGACATAGCGCTCAGGGGGGTTGAAACCGTTCTCGGCCAACGCTTGCAGCGCCATCGACTTCCAGCGCTGCGCACCGGGACCAGCGCTCGCGGTGCCGGAGGCCGAGCCGAGACCAACCCAACCTTTGACCGTGTCGATAGCGCCGTCGAGAACGTGCCGCGGGAACGAGACGATGGCGTCGCGGAATTTGCTGCTATCGCCAGGCGCGCCAAGAGCCTTGTCGATCCACTGTTGGAACAACTCGTTGAGCGCGGACACCGGATTGGCCACGATCTTGGCCTTGTCCGCTACCCAGTGCGCGGCATCGCCGATCGCGCCGAAGATTCCACCGCCCTCGGCGTGCGGAATACCCAGCCCGGCAGTCTCATTCGCGGACGGGCGGCCACGGCTGTACGCATGGTTGAGCGCCATGAATTTGCCCGGCCCGATCGCCTGCACCAATTCCGGCACCGCGACGCCTTCGCCGGGGCTGAGCATCGCGGGCACAGTGTCGCGGCCCGGCTGATACCCCGGCAGCACACCGCCGCCAGCGAAATTCAGGCTGATCGGGTCGAGGTGCCCTAGGTGGTCACCGAAGACACCGGAGACGCCATTCCACAGCTTGACGATTCCAGCGTTGTAAACGGTCTCGACCATAAACCGCACCGGGGCGGCGACAATTTCTTTCAGACCGTCCCAGATCTTCTTGATTCCGTCGACGTTCCCCGAAAAGAGATCCTTTACACCGCTGAGGATTTCACCAATTCCGTGACCGATATTCTTAAAAAAATCGATGAAGCCGCCGAGGTAGCCTTTGACTAGGTCGAGCTCGAATTTGAAGATCTTTTCGTAGATATCCGACCAGAGCATGTGCAGGAATTCGTACGTCTTGTTCCACGACTCGACGAATGCGCTACCAAGCCATTCGCCGAAACCTTTGATGTACTGCCAGCAATTGTCGATGATATTGCGGAACCACTCGAAATGGGTGTACGCGTAGACAACGCCCGCGACCACGGCTGCGATAGCGATGACGATCAGGCCAAGAGGATTGGCGGCCATCGCGGCGTCGAAAGCCAGCTGTACTGCTGTCCAAGCCTTGGTCGCCGCTGCGGCGATTCGTGCGCCGAGTTCGAATTCCCGGATCGCGACGGCCGCAGTCTTGATGCCTTGCCACGCGGAGACGAATGCCGAAACGGCTGCGGTTTTGAGAAGATTCATGACGCTGGCCGCCGCGTTGGCCGCTGCAGCACCGAAATCGACGATCGCCGTACCCGCGGTGCGCATACCTGCTGCGGCGGCAGTGCCTGCGGCTGATGCTCCGCGCGCTCCGGCTGCGGTGGCGTCGGCGGCGAGACTCCCGACGTAATTGAAACCCACAGCGCCGGCGCTGGCCAGGCCACTGCCGAGCGCGGAAATGCCCCGGCCTCCGGCGCCCAGCAGTCGAGCGGCTGCAGGTGCCCCGCCTGGCGCCATGAACATGCCGCCAATCGCGTTGGTCATTTTCACAGCGATCAGGGCCGCGGCGGCGCCCATAGACGCCTCGGTCACGTATTTCAGTGCCGTACCGTGCTGACCGAGCCAGCGCGTGCCGTCCGCCAGCGCTTTGACGAAGTCGGTCAATGGCTGGATGCCGGACTGACCTTCCTCGGTCAGGATTGACGAGATAGAGCCGCGCAGGTTGTGCAGCTGCGCCATCAATGTCTGCTGCGACTCTTCCGACCCTTTGGGTGCGCCGTTTGCGTCCGGGACGCCGAGCGTCGCCATGTCGTGGCGCTTGGATTGGAATTCTGCGTAGTTCTTGTTGGTTTGGCCGTTGGCCTCGACGCCGGTGACAATGTCGGACGCGGCGGAGAATGTCGGCATATCGCCGAAAGCCAATTTCATTGCCTGCTCGACCGACATGTCGTCGGCCAAGCCTTTGTTCATCGCGGACGAGAAGCCCGTGCTTTTGTCGTAGATCTTTTTCCACTGGCGCAACATGTTCTGCTGCGGCGCCGAGAGGTGGCCGACCATTTTGCCCCACGACTCGTCGGACTGGTCGCCGTTCGTGCGGAACTTTTCGGCGATCCTTTTAGAGACGCCGGTCGGGTCCATGGAGCCGAGCTGGTTGAATGCTTCCTGCTCAGCCTTTTCCGCGTCGGCGGAATGCTTGGCCGTGCCCATGTGGACTTGGCCGTCAGCGCCGCGCCGGGAAAGAATGGCTTGCTGAACGGCTTCCATCGTGCCGCCAAGCCCGACTTTCGGGTCGGCCATCATTTCTTGGATCTCGTTTTGCGTGAAACCCAATTGGTTGATAGTGCCCAGCTGCGGACCCTGCATCGACTGCATGGTCTGGATGGCGTGCGACCAGCGGTTGGCGGCGTCTTCGATGGACGCGCCGTGCTGTGTCGACATCGCGACGGCGGCGTTCATGTCGTCGATCGAGATGTGCGCGGTCTTCGCGGTCTTCTCGACTTGACCGATCGCGGCGGAATACGCCGACAAATTGGTTTTGGCGAGGAACACGGCCTCGACGCTCTTAGACATCGCCGACGACGACTGATCGACAGTGAAATTGAAGTCGTGCATGGTCGTCGTGAGCTGTTTGGCGGTCTCGTTCAGGTCGGCGTGCTCGGAGTGCGCGCCTTTGACCGAGGTGTCCAAGATCTTCATGGCGTCGTCGCCGCGGTAACCGGCCTGCTCGATCGAGCGCAATGCCTCGGCGATCGTGTCAGCCGAGTAGCCCCACTGCGATTGCAGGTCAAGGACTTTCGTCCGCATTGCGTCCATCGTCGCGTTGGACTCATCGCCCGTTGTCTGGACGAGACGCAGCTTCTCTTGCAGCTTCGCCGCGTGGTCGACGCCGATTGCGAACGCACCCGCCAAGCCGATTCCGACACCGAGAGTGACTTTCGATGCCGCTGTGGCTACCGCGCCCATCCCGCCGGCGACTGCGGCGTTCGCGGATGCCAAGTCGCGCTGGGCTTCCATCGCCCTGGCTTGCGCGGCGAGGTTTTCGTTCATCGACGCCGTTACCGCGCGCGTGTTGGCCTCTAGCGACCGCTGCGCGGCCTCGACCCGCCCCAACGCGTAGATAGCGCGGCTCGAGGTCTCTTCGTAGCCTTTCGCCAAGGTCTCCGCGTAGGCAGCCTGCGCGCCGGCGAGGCGGTTCGAGGCGTTGGCCTGCGCATCTTGCGCCCGCGCCATGCCTTCCATCGACCGCGCCACGCCGGCCTGGGCCGTGCGCATCGACTGTTCCATGCGCGCGGCATTGCGTTCGGCCGCGGTAGCAGCTGCGCCACCGACATTGCTTCCGAACGCGCCTTCGATGTCACGCCCGAGACGGTTGAAACGCCCTGTGACGCTCTGCATTACGGCCTGCAGTTCGGCCTGGTTCAGCCGTGGCAGGATGTCCATAAAGATCTTGGCGCCAGCACCACTCATGGGCGTTCACCTCCTGCCTTGCGTAGGGCTTCGCGCTTCGGGTCGGCTTCGGCGTCGAACGACCGTCCCGGCTGGGCGGGTGGCACGAATTCGCCGTGAAGTTGCGCGCGGAACAGTTCTTTGACTTGGGCGTCGGCCAGACGCTCGGCGTCCTCGACTTCTTGCTGCGCCGGAGAGAGCAACAGATGCGGCGTCATTTGCGCGCTGTGCGCGGCGGCGTAGTCGGCGCGATACAGCATCACTTCGTTGGCGATGCGCGCCATGACGTACTGATCGGAGGTCCAATCACCCTCGCGGGTGGCCTTTTTCAGCTCCGAATCGTCCGGCAGATATAGCAGCAGATTCCACACCCGCCGTGACGTGACGTCCCCCGGGCCATCGAGGAACGCCCACCGCCACCATTCGCGGATGTCGACGCCGTGATGCAGCGACAAGTCAGACTCGACCTGCCCCGGATACCGGCGTAGAACCTGTGCTACATCGCGGGTTTTGGGTCCGTGGCCCGATCGTCTTCGCCCTTGTCGGTCAAGTACTGCCACGCCAACACGACGTGGGCACTCTTGCCGCCACCGGCACGCAGCTTGGCGTGGTCTTCGGGACCGAGAATCGCCTTGGCGAATCGGATCGCGAACGGCTCGGCGGGCAGGCCGTTGATCGTCTCGAGCGTGCGCGTCTGCGCCTTGCCGTCGTCGTCGACGTATTCCTCGGTGTCCAGGTCGCGACGGCTCTGCACTCGCTCGATGTCGGAGAGGCGATCGTCGTCGACGGTGGCCGGGTGCGGAATGTAGAGGCTTGTACCGTCTTTCAGGTCGAGAGTGATGCCAGGCTTCTCGCCGAGCGCTTCGACGGCCTGAGCCTCGAATTCTTCGGCGGACATACGCAGGGCATTGGACTTTTTGGCGACTGCCATGATGAAAACTCCTCGGCTGTAAACGTTTTCGGCTGTACGTGAAGAAGGTCCGGCGGCGCGCCCAGCCGAAGAAGCGCGCCGCCGGGGTCTACTAGGTGGCGGTGATGACGTTCGAGTACGACGACGGGACCGACACAGACCCGTTGGAACCGGTTGCGGTGACGGTGAAGTCGTAAGTCGACGCCGGTGTCAGACCGGCCACGTTGACCGTCGCCGAGGTGCTCGAGGTCGAGACCACGGTGAGGTTGCCGCCGGTGACCGCCGACGCGGTGCCCGTGCCGCCTGGGGTCCGCTGGGTCGCCGTGTAGGTGAACGGCGAGTTGAGCGAGGCCGGAGGGGTGAACACGAGGTTGGCCGAATGTGCGGGAACCGCAGCGCCGAGAGTCGTGTTCGTGGTCGGCACCGACCCAGCGGAACCGGCCGCACCGGTATCGGTGTAGGTCGCGGTAGCGCCCGAGCTGATCGTGGTGACCAAGACGTTCTCACTGCTCGCAGCGGTACCGCGATACACCTTGTAACCGGTCGCGCCAGAGACGGCGGTCCAGTTCAAAGGCTGCGAGCTGGTCGAGCCGGTCGTGGTCGCGGTCAACTCGTTGCTACCGGTCGACTCACCCAGCGCGGTTGTCGCAGTGACCTTCCAGTAGTACGTACCCGCCGCCAAGGTTCCGCCCGAAGACGAGCCGGTGCCCAAGGTGATGACCGGAGCCGCCACAACGGGTGTAGCCACCGGGGTTCCGGGCGCGGTCGTGGTGCCACCAGACGCGCGCCATGCCGGACCTTCGCGGAACCGCTTCACCGCGAAACCGCTGAACGGATCGGGGTAGCTCGAGAACGTCAGGGTCGCCTCGACCGCGTTCTTGGCCGCGAACTCGAACTTGTCGACCTTCGTGACCAGCGCCCGCGGGTAGAGGATCGCGAAATACTCGTTCGAGCCTTTCGAGCCGTCCACGCCGAGGATGAGCACCTGGCGGTACAGCATCTGCGGCACGGTGGGCTTGGTGACCGAGTAGCCGATAGCACCGGTCCCGGCCAGGCTGTTGAGCGGCAAACCATAGTTCAGCTCGTCGATACGCGGGCCAGACTGCAAGAAGCTGACGACGCATTCCTCTTCGTCCACGGTCACGTCGGTACGCTGAGCCGTCCGCGACTGCCACGCCATCGTTTCGTTTGTGGTGTATTTCGGATTGAACTGCACACCATTCTCAGAAATGAGACCCGGGTCGTACCAACCGTCAGTGGTGAGCAAAGTCGACGACAAATTGCCGGTGATGGGATCGAATGGGCTGTAGGTCTGCAGCGAAGACGCCGAACCGTTGTAATCGCGAATGAGGAACGACCCGTACAAAGCTTTTGTGATACGGGTGGTGTTCCCAGCGAAAATGGAGTCCCACAAATTGTAGGCCATTGAATCTCCTAGCTAGGGTTGAGAATTCACCCGCGACTCGATGACATAGCGGCCCACGTAGAGCGCAATGTTTTCGTCGCGGTAGTTCACCCACGCCGGACCGTGGATGGTTGAGCACCGATCGATACGCACCGGCGAACCGGCCACCACCAAACCGGCCGTCGAGGGCCGAAGGGCGAGCATCATCGAATGCATTTGTCGCGCCGCCGTACTGGCGAGCGCTCGGCTGGAATGGAATACCGAGATTTCGACGATCGCGAATTCGGTGATCCTGTCGTCTCCACCACTGGCACGGGTGACCAAGACGAACGGAAATGTCGGGGTGTTCGGCATTTCGACCGCCACATTGCCCGGCGAAATCGGCCGCAGATAGCCGACGAGCAGTTCTTCGGTGTCGATATACACCGGTTAGTCGCCGCCGCCCAGGTCTTCACTGTCGATGCTGTAGCCCTGCGACTTCATGTAGGCGAGGGTGTGCATCATCGGCTCGGGCGGCGGGTTGTTGTTTTTGTTGGGGTTTTTGATGCCTTCGAGCCAGTACGACTTGTAATCAGTCGCCTCGACGCGGGCTTTGATGCGCGTCGGATTCTTGATCATTCGCATTCGGATCGAATCCCGGTAACTGCCGGGCTCATCGACATAGCCACTCTTGAGGGTGTGCGGCTTGCCTTCGCTCATATCGCCGTGCTTGTTGATCGGGGCAATCTCTTTCCAGTGCTCCATCGCCTCGTGACCCGCCTTCTCTACGGCGGCGAAGACGATCGAACTGTTTTTCAGGAAGTCGGCGATAAACGCGTGGTCGAGTTCGAAACTGGCGCCCATGATTCATCCCCTCGCTTTCCGGAGGATCACCGTGACGTGATGCGGATTGCCATTGCGATCGGTCCACAGCTGCGGGTCGCCGAAATCCTCGTAAACAACGCCGCGGTACTGAATGGCGTCTACAGGCTTCAGTGCCAATAGATCCGCGTCGACCGGGCAAAAGGCTTTCCACATTGAGATCGTGAGGTCGACATTGGATTGCGATTCCGTGGTGGACATCGCCTGGACGCTCACCCCGGTTTTGACGATCGGAGTCGTCGTCATCGAGGCAACACCGAGGCGATCGGCTGCGCCGGGCGTGCGGACGAGCAACGTAATGGTGTCGTTGCCCCAGTTCACGCAAGGCCCTGCTGCGAGTAAGCGTCGAGGATTTCCCGGTCTTGATCGCGCAGGAAAATGTGCGCGCCGCCGATCACCGGGTTTTGCGCCCAGACCGTATTGATTTCGCCGACCTTCTGCGAATGCACAAAGTCGGGGTTCACCTTGAGTTCGGCCGCGAGCCGAAGCACGAGATTTTGCAGGTCGTCAGGAATCGGGTTGTAGCCGTGGGTGTAGGTGACTTTCAGCGAAGCCGACAGCCGCGGCCACGTCGGATACGGGACGTTCGGCGAAGGGATCACCGGAGGCGTGATCGGGCTGACGTCGTAGAGTTGCCCGCGCTCGTTCCACTGATAGTTGGTCAGCGGCAGCCAATCGAACTGCCCAGTGGTCGGCGACAGCATCCATGCCGACACGGCGGTGACCGCAAGCACGGGCAACTCCGGCAGCTGCGCTGAACCATCCGGGCGCGGGTCGATGAGGATCGTTTCCGAGGCCACGTAGTCGATCCGCTGTTTGGTGTAGCGCCGCACGAAGTCCGAGGCGTATTGCAGCGGATCGAAACCCGCGGTCTGGTGTGCCGAGTCGACGAGATACGAACTCACTTGTTCACTCCGCCGGACTGTTCAGCGAGAGTGAACGCTCCCGAATTTTGAACGCTGCCATGCAGCTTGAAGACGTGCCGGGCCTCGTTGTATGCGCGTGCCTTGCGATCCATGTCGGCTTGCTGCGCTGTCTCGGCCGCCGCTTTGGCCGCCCATTTGGCGTGTGCCTCTTCTTGCGTCGCGGTGCGGATCACGTCGCGCTCGACATGGGTCACGCTGTCTCAGCCTTGGCGCGTGGCTTGGCTGCCCTCTTGCGTGGCGCGGCCACGACTTTCGTCTCCACCTCGTCCGGCTCGGGCTCGGGCTCGGCGTCGGGTTCGGAATTCAGCCATCGGCCGATGACCCGCGGATTCGGGCTCGAAGGCGCGATCAGAATCATGGTGTAGTCGTCGGCGTAATGCTCGGCCACGGCCACCTCCCAAAATTCAGGTTGGACGGCGCAACCTTGAATAGGAGTGACCCAAATTCAAGGTTGCGCCGAATAGTCGGAGAATTAGGCGTTGGCCAGCTGGATGAGTTCGAATGCCTTCGGGCGGTAGACCATCAGGCCGACCCGCTCTTCGGCGCGCAAGGTGACTTCACCGTTGACGAAGTTCGTGCCGTTGGTGTTGGTCATCTGCATCGAGATGCCTTCGCGGCGAACGGTCTGCGCGGTCTCGGGGCCGAAGTAGCCGACGAGGATCGTGCCTTGGGGGCAGGCCGGGGTTTCGACGACGCGGGTGTTCCACAGCGAGTCACCGCCGGGCATCGCGTCGATACCCTCGAATTTCGGGTAGCCGTAGTTGTTGCCGAAGAATCCGCCGCCGAAGTACTGGCCGTTCGCGTCCTTGGCGAGACGCACGGTCCGCCAGTCCAGCGGGTTCATGATGATCGCGTTCGGCTTGAAAAACAGAGCCAACTCGACATCGATGATCGCGCTGAAAATGCCTTCGGCGATTGCCTGACCGGTCGGCGCGGTGCCGGGAGTGCCGACGCCTTTGATCTGACGGCCGTAGGTGACGGTCGGAATGGTCGCGGCCACCGCGCCGGCGCCGATCGTGCCCGCCGCCGGAATCGCGACGTTGGTCGCGGTCAGACCGCCGGTCGCGATGGTGAAGCCCGAACTACGGTTGAGCAGACCATTCACACCCGGGTAGCCCTGGCCGGCGAGCAGCTGCACCTCTTCCTGCCGCTGCACGCCCTCAATCAGGCGGCCCTGCAGGAAGTTGAACAGCACCGGGGCGTCACGAATGACTTCGTCGGTGAACTCGGCCGCGTTCGCGATCTTGCCGATCTGCTCGTACACCCGCGAGAACGTGCCGCTCGAGAAGGGGTACAGCCCGCCCTCGGCGACGGCGTTCGCGTTGAAATTGGCGGTCGCCTCAACCAGATAGGTGATATCCGGGCTCGTGGTCGGAATCGAGGTGAACAGATCCGAGATGGTCAACTGGTAGAACCGCTGCTCGACGATGCCGGGCAGGAAGTTCGGCGTGATTCCAGGACCGAAAGCGCCGGGCAGGAACGGATTCTGACCGGCCGGGGTCGGGCCGGTTGTGCCGTACAGACCTTCACCCATGACATTGCCCGCGGCGGTGCTGTCTTTCAGGCCGATCTCGAATTTGTGGTCGAACTGGCTTTTCAGGCCGGTGATCTGACCTTTCGCGCCGCCCAGATCTTTGACGCTCTGCGAGAGCAGAGGGTGCCGCATGATCTGCAACGCCATCTGGGCGGCCTTGCGCCGGGGATTCCAGTCGGTGACAAACGCCTGGCTGCCCGCGCCCGCGTCGAACACCTGCGGATCGCCCGCGGAGCTGCCCGACTGCGGAAGGCCCTTGGTCAGTGCCTCGGCGGCCTCGCTGTTCTGGACGTCCAGGTCGAAAGCGTCCTTTTCGGCCTGGATACCTTTCAGCTTCTCGGCCCGCTCGGTGCTCGACAGTTTCTCGTCGGACATGACGGTCTCGACCTGCGCGCGGATACGCTCACCCGCGAGTTCGAGCTGTTTCTTGTTTGGCATTGCGCCCTCTTTCAGGCATCGCCGAATAGCCCGCGCACCAAATGCGGTGCCGGGCTATCGGTTTCGAATGGGGTTAGGAGTCCAGAGCCTCTACGCGGGTCCTGGCCTGCAGCAGATCCGCCAAAATGGCGTCCGCCTGCTGCTGTGCCACGTCATCCGAGTTGTCTGCAGCGGTCTCTTCAGCGGCTTTGGCGGGGTCTTCGGCGGGTCCTTGCGGAGCGGCCTCGGGCGCGGCGTCAGCGGGTGATTCAACGGGTGCTTGCTCAGGGCTTGGTGGCGAACCGGCCTCGGTCAGGCCGGAAGTCTTTGTGAGAGTGTCGAGTTGGAGAGCTGCGAGTTGGGCTCGGAAGGCATCCATGTCAAGCTCGGGCTTGACCGTCACTGTGACGGTTGTGGCCGACTTGTTGGCGCCATCGTCCGCCCTGTCATCTGCGTCGGGTTCAGTCTCAGTGCACGCCGCACCGAGCAGTGCCGCGGCGTCGTGGATCGCTTGCAGCAGATTGGTTTCAGCAGTCGACGCCGCCTTGGTGTCGGCCGCTGTGGGAGCGGGCGACACGGGCTCGGGCGGCTTGCGCTCGGCCCGGTCTTTCAGTGCGGCGAACTCTTTGGCGGACAGAATGACCGCGTCCCTATTGCTCGGGATAGCGACGATGCCCGCGTTCAGCAGTTCGCGCCGCGGCACGCCGTCCTTTTTGCTCTTGTCGGTCAGGAACGCCACCGACACCGCGCCGATATGCCCTTCACGGATCAGCGACCGGGTTTCCTGCGCCTGCGCGGTGCTCGCGAACTGCGCCTCGATCATCAGTCGGCCGACCTCATCGAAATACGGCCGGGCACTGCCGACCGTCCCGCGCACGGACATCTCATGGTCGACATCGATAGTGATGCGCGCCGGCAGCGGCTCGAGCCATTCGGCGCGCGCGAGTTCATCGCCGTCACGGTCGAGGCTCGGGGTGCTCAGTACCGCGGTGAAGCCACCGTGCGGAGCTTCGGCGAGGTCCGCGTCTTCGATTGTGGCCATTGCCTTTTGAATGACTTCCGCCATCTTCGATCACATCCTCTTCTTGGCGCGCTCGAAGATGGCGATCTCGACGGCCGCCAGAATCTCGTCTAGGTGATCGGGGTACTTCTCCCCGATGCGCGCTGCTAGTTCGTAAATGTCGCCACCGCGACCGATGCCGCTTTTGAGTTCGCGCAGGTGCGGCGCCGCGTAGTCCAAAGCCTTCGACGGAGCCGCCGGCGCTGTGCGAGGCACGCTGTGCGACCCGCCAGCTTGCGACGGAAAGTTGGTCGGCCCAGGCGCGGCGGCCGTGGGCTGCTGCGCCAAGGGAACGCCATCCGGGTCTTTCGCGAGTTCGCCGGTCATCTGGATGCGCTCATACGGCTGGCCGAGCGGCTGAATCGTGCTGTTAGCCAACAACTTGTCCGCCATCGGGTCCGGGTGCCGGTTGAAGCCCATGAGGTGGCGAGCCTCGTTGGGTGTCGCGACGCCAGCGCCGATCAAATGCGACGCCGCCTCCGCTCGGATCTCGAAGTCGCCGCGGATCGTCTCGTCAACCGCGAACCGCGCGACACGCTTCGACGATTTGTAGATGCCGAAGTTCCGGCCGACGTAGAAATCCAATACGGATTCGATGAACTCGATCAGCGGCGCGATAGAGTCGCGGTAGAACGCGCGCATCTGGGCCGTGATGTTGGAGAATGTTGCGTGCTCGAGGATGTGCACCATCGTGGGCGCGATGTCGTAGGCCGCGCAGATTTCTTCGCGGTTCGTTTTCAATGCGCCGATGAATTCCATCTCGACCGCCGTCAACTGGAACGGCTTGGCCGTCAAACCTTGTTCGAGCACGAGCGTTTGACCGGCGTTCGACGAACCGGCGTGCAAAGCCTGGAATGCATCCTTCAAGTTTTTGCGCGCGCGTTCCTCGAGGCGCCTGTCGGATTCGAGGACCATGTTCGGGCGGCCTGCGTTGCGCCACATCGCGGAGGTAGCGTTGCGCGAGGAATCCTCAGACATAATCGTCGAACGCAACGGCTCGAGCCGCGACAATCCCCGCTCCAAACGCAGCGGATTGTAGTAGCGGAACGGGACGACGTCAGCCTCATCGAACTGCACCAAGCCATCGCCATTGGAGAGCGGACCGCCTTGGAACATGTAGGTGTAATGACCGGTGTCGGGGTCACGTTTTACCGCGACCCGCGTCGGGTGCATCGGAAAGAGCATGAACGGCAGGCCGTTACTGTCCCGGAAGATTGCTAGAAACGCTTCGCCGTAAATGTCGAGCGTGGTCATGATCCACAACCAGAACGAGTACGGGTCGACGACGTTGTCACACGGATTGCCGATAAGCTTCGAGTACGGGCTGTCCAGGTCGAGTGTGCGTTCCGGCCCGGTCTCGTTCCACACTTCGATGGGCAACCTGGCCACGGCGTTGGCCCGCTTGTTGATGACGGTGTGGACCCACGGATTGCGGCGGTAGATCTCGCCGTACATCGCGAATTCGCGCTCGAGCGCCATCCCGACGTTGTCAGGGTAGTAATAGCTGGTCTGCAGCTGCGGAACGAGCTCGGCGAGCGCTTGCGGCGCAATAGGCAGCGACTGCCCGTTAGACAGCAACACTCTGTGCGACCTTTTGCAGGTAGGCGACGTTGCTCCGGTCGATATACAATTCGCCTTCGGCCGGCGCGACACCGTTTTGCATGAGTTTGACGTCGGCGAACACCAATACGGCGGAATCGGAATTAACTAGGACGCCGGAGAACATCGGAATGCCGTTGAGGCACGTCACGATGAAGCGCTGACGAATCTTCTTGCTGAGGGCGTCTTTCCTAGCGAACACTCAGCCCTCCATTCACAGAATTAGAACCTCGCGGGTTTCGTAGACCGATTCGGCATCCATTCCGCGTGTCTGCCAGGCACTAACGGCCATGATCGCGGCGGGCACCGCGTCGATACGCTTGGATTGCTCATTGCGCGCGACACGATTCGGGCGGACGAGGTCAGGGTTATACGACGCGATACGCGCCTCCGCGGCTTCGAAACAGAACCGGGCGAGCGGGTTGCCATGCCAGCGGAAACGCTTCTCGATCACCATTTCGAGAATGCGATGCATCGAATCGGACATGTGCGTAAAGTCGTTTTGATAGGCGTAGATGTCGTCGGGCACGTAGATTCGGTTCTGAATCTCTTGCAGCACAGGGTCTGATGACCATTTGTCCGCGTCGCCGCCGAGGATGTTGTACCGAAGGCTATCGGCCTCGATGTCGGCGTACACCTGCGCGAAATCCAAGACATCGCCATCGGTCACGGTCAACCAGCCCGCCTTGGCGAACTCGCCGAATCGGCCACCGTTGAGCTGGTCCAGCTTGATCAGCGCTGCCTCTGGTGCCCAGAACCGCCACAGCACATCGCATTCGTCGCCGTCCGGGAAGAGGTAGCAGATCGCCGTGAGGTCTTGGCGCGCAGCGAGATCCAGGCCGAACCAGCAGTCGCGGCCGTCGAATTCTTTGCGCGCGTCGAACGGGGTGTCGAACCGCTCCCCCATCGATTCGTCGAACAAGTGCATCGGCATCCACCGAACCGCCTGCGACGTCCACTGATTGAGCTTGAGAGTCCGAAAGCCGTTCTCCAGCAGAGGGTTACCTTTTGCCTCGGCTGCCTGTTTACGGAAAGCCTCGATCGAGAGGAACCCCGCCTCGAGGGCCGGGGAGGCGTGATGCCAGTTGGATTCGTCGAACGGGTCGGCGTCCATCGGGGTGTTCCTGATGAACGTGAAGATGTGTTTGTGCTCGTTGTTGAGCATTTCGCGGTGCATCTTCCCGGCGAACGACTCGGTGTCGGTGCCCGCGGTGGTGGCCGCGATCATCAGTGGTTGACGCCGTGCACCCGAGCCCATGCCGGTACGCATCGAATCCCACATGCCGCCGTCCCGCCATGCGACGATCTCATCCGCGCCGACGCCGTGAGGGTTACTACCCAGAGCGCCGCCCGCGTCGGCAGCGATCACCTGATAGAACGAGTTGGTCTGGGCGTCGAAGATGCGCTTCTTGTGCTTGATCACCTGCAGCCGCGCCGACAGGATCGGCTGCAGGTTGACCATTTGCGCGGCGACATCGAAACACAAGCCCGCCTGCTCGCGGTTCTTGGCGACGCCATAGATCTCGGCCGACTCTTCGCCGTCCGCGACCAGCAGGTACAGCATGATCGCGGCGAGCAGTTCAGTCTTGCCGTTCTTGCGCGCTACCTCGATCCACGCGATTTCGAATTGCCTTTTATGGCAATCGAATTCGTCTGACCATACGACCGAACCGAACAGTGGTCGAACGATCTCTTCGCGCTGAAACTCGGCGAGAATGAAGCGCTTGCGGAAGTAGCGGCCTTTCGTGTGAAGGCACAGTTCCTCGATGAACGCCTGCGCGTGGTTGGCGCGCGGGACGCAGAAGTGGTCGCCGCGTTCGGCGCACTCGATATCGTCGAGGACGTACCCGCACACCGGCAGGTTCACAGGGGTTGGCCTATGCGCTCACGAGAGGGAGTCGGCCCAATCGACCACGTATCGCGGAAGTAGCCCGCACCAAGCGCCGTCGAGGAACCGAACGAGCTCCTGCGCTACGCGGTTACGCAGCTTCGTCAGGCTCATTCTCGTCATCCACAGCCGCGGGCTGACCGAACATCGGGCGCGCATCGGCCGGTGCGTTCACCACGGTTCCCGCCAGCACGTCCGGATTCAGCTCCAAGACGGGTGCCGGCGCGACTTCGGCGGTTTCGATGCCCGGCTGATACGCGCGGAGCCTGCCGACAACGGCATCGATTGACGCGTGGAACGCGAACAAACCGGGCGCATTCGCCTTGAGATCGGTACTGATCCGGTCTAATTCGTCGGCAATGACGCTGATTTCGCTCATTTGTCTACCCGCCCGCTCAGAACGTCTGGAATCCAGCGTTGACCTTGATCACGCTCGACGCAGCGCCCGCCGACACGGCCACGGCTAGCGCGTTGCCGCTGTTGGCGGCGAGGCCGTTGCCCAGGTTCAGGGCATAAGGAACGCCGACAGCCAGCGACTGGTCCAGAACGAACGCGATGTTGGAGTTGTTCGCGCTGGGCACGGTTGCGCCCGAGCCCGCGGTGCCGGTGTCGGTGAAGCTCGCACCCGACGCGGCGGAAACGCTTCCGACAAGCACGTTCTCCGAGCCCGCCGAGGTGCCGCGATAGATCTTGTAGCCGGTCACGGTCGAAGCGGTCGAGGGAACCCAGGTCAGGGTCTGAGTACCGTTCAGCGCGACAGCGGCCGAGAGTTCGTTCGAGCCCACGGATTCGCCGTACTGGGTGACCGCGGTGACCTTCCAGTAGTAGGTGGCCGCCGAGAAAGTACCGCCGGACGTTGCGGTCGCGCCGAGCGTAGCCACCGGAGCCGCGACCACCGGGCCGTCAGTCACGCTGATCGTGATCGCGCCCGACGCCGCGCCCGAAGCCGAAAGCACGAGGTACTGCAAGACGTTCTGGCGGCCCGCTACACCGGGAATCGTCAGTGTGACGGCAGTGGCCGCGGCAGAGGTCGCGGTGATCGCCGAATACGGGGCGTAGTTCACGATCCCAGTTGTGTTGATAGGCATAGGTTGTTAGTCCTCTCGGGGAACTTCTAGTGAAAGGGCCACTCGAGGACCCCGTGCATTGCGGAAGTTGGGGTGATAGACGGGACTCGAACCCGCTGAATCCGGGATCACAACCCGGTGCCTCGTCCATTTCGGCATCTATCAACGTGCCCCCGCCAGGGATCGAACCTGGGACCCGTCGGTTAAAAGCCGACTGCTCTACCAGCTGAGCTACGGAGGCGGATTATTCGTCGTTCTCGCCGTCGAAAATCATCGAGCTGATCATCTCGGCCATGAGTTGCATCTTGGCGAACTCCAAGAGGCTCAGCGCCTCGGTGATCGACATCGCGTCACCTTGGGAATCTTCGGATTCGAAGGTGACAATCTCGGTACCATCCGCGGTGATAGACCGGCGGATCTCGATGTGCTCCAAGACAATCGCCTCGTCGCTGTCGTCGGGCATGGCGCACCTCCGGCGATTAGTTGAAGCTGACCGGCCAGGGATCGAACCCGGAACCAGCCGAGTAAGCAATGCGTAGGGTAGGAGCCTACGAAATGCGTACCAAAGGGGATTTGTTCGATTTGTCTGCGAATGCCGCCGCTACGACAGCAACCGCGCGGCGCCGGAATCGTTCTTGGGGTCCTCGGTGCCGATCGAGAGATTCGCGCGGTCAGATGGCGACAGGCCGTAGCGCGCGCCGATCTGGGTAATCATTCCTTGGCAGTCGCGCATGATCTGCCAATACGGAGACTTGATCCGACCGCCGGCCGAGCCGAGGTCGATGTACTGGTCGCCCATCCGCTCGCGGCAATCGTGATACATGGCCACCGCGTCACAAAAGATGACGAGCTGGTCGACGTCCCACGCCGTCAAAACGTTCTTAGCGATCAGATCCGGCGCAATGCGGTCCCAAACCTGCTGCGCCCGCGGTGAAAGTTCGTACGGGGCTTGCAATTCCGAGGCATTTGGTACAGGCTCATACCTATTGATCCGGTCTTCCCGGTCACCCTCAAGAATCTTGAGGTGCGTTGGCTTCCCGATTCTTCCGGAGCCTTTACCGCCCATCCCTCTCACCTCCTCCGAAACGCCACCAGGGACTTAGTCATGCCTAATTCAGGATTTCTCGTTTTTCTGTCAAGGCGTGCGTTTCCTGGGTGATGCGGTCGCGCGGCCTCCGCGGCAGGGATACCCATACCCCCCTCCCCTAACCGGTCGCCGCCGGCGCCGGTAGCCAGAGGGTCACGAGCCGGCTCGCCAGACGTCGCAAAAACAGCGTTTGACCTGCACTTTTGCGGAATACTTGCCTACCTGTCGAACCGTGCTACGGTGAGTCGGATCGCATCAATGCGACGGATCGCAGCCAGGAGGCATACCGATGTTCCGAACCAATCTCAAGGACCTTGCAACCAACCTTGCGTTCATCAAGCGCGCTGCCACGGTGGGCAAGCACTACAACAATCCGGCCCTGTCGATGCTGCGCGTTGACGTCGTCGGTGGTGTCGCGTCCATCGGTTTCTATGACTGGGATACAGCCATCACGGTGCGCATGAACGTGACAGGTGATGACTGCACGTTCGCAATCCAGCTGGACGAGTTGGTGAACGCCGTCAAGTCGGTCGATTCGAAGAACGATGCCGATTTCGACATGGTGGACCGTGGCCTGTCGATCAAGGCCGATGGCATGTCAGTTACCGCCATCCTTGGCGAGCCTGCCGCAGTGACAGATCTGCCCAGCATGCCCGTAGTGCAGGGTGAACCAGCATTCATTGCGTCCGGTCCCGAATTCTCGGACGCTGTCAACGCCGTCTCGTCAGCGATCGGCAACGATGACACGCTGCCGATGCTGACCAAAATCAAACTCGAGTCGGACGGCGAACGCGTCGAGGCTGCAACAACCGACCGTTTCAAGCTGGCCAACGCGCATATTCCTAGCGCGTCGGTACCTGCCGCCTTCGAGTTGCTGTTGCCGAGTCGGCCCGTTCTGTCGTTCGGCAAGCATGCCGCAAAAGAATCGGCAGTGTCGGTCACTATCGGCAAGGATGGTGCTGTAGCGGTCGAATCGGACGCAGTCACGATGGTTGTGCGCGACATGCTCGAGGACTACCAATTTCCGAAGTGGCGCGCCCTGTTCCCCAAGGACGACGACGCTAAAGTGTCGTTCGAGTGCGACGGGCAATCGTTGGCGAAACGCGTCAAAGCATTGGTTTCCGCGAAGGCCTTGAATATCGACCTTGACATCCACGAAGGCGCGATAGCCGTATTGGCGCGCGACCGATCCGATTATGTTGGATCGAAATTTGTTCTCGACGCTGGAGACCTGCAGGTGTCGGAACCTATGCTTGCGCGCTTTACTGCGGAATATCTCGCGAAAATACTCGCAACCGTTCCGCGCGGCACAAAAGTCCGTTTCAGTCTCATTGCTCCGACGCGTCCGATATTGATGCAGTGGAACGAACACCGGGCCCTGTTGATGCCCGTTCGCATTCCCGCTTAGCTCGGCCACAGGGCCCTCTGAATACGTGCGAGCTACCCACGTGCCACAACGGCGTGGCTAGTAGAGGACAACGGCGTCCCTGCGTTGTGGGTAGCTCGCACTCTCGACCGACGATCTAAACGAGGTAGCACCATGCACACCTTTACGCGCCTGATACTCACTGCGATTATCCCGCTTGCCGTGCTGACTGGCACGCACAGCGCATCGGCTCAGACCGACGAATTGCCGCCCACGGTTATCGACCCGTGCGTCTACGGCTATCCGGTAGACGACACCGTTAATGCGGACGGTACACCCGCCTTGCCGCTGCCTTGCACAACGCAGACGCTGGAGGCTCAGAAATGACCAACATCTACCCTCACGGCAACGAATACGCCGACACGTGGGAATTGGCCAGGATCACCTACCGGGGCGTGATCATGCGAGTTTCGATTGTTCGCGGGGCGATCGTCCTGGAAACCATCGAACACGTAACCAATGATCCGATGAATCCGCACGGCTTCCGACGCTTCCACGAATCCAAGTTTCCGGCACCGATTTTCGCGCCGGGGGACGTGCAACTCGATAAAGAGCTTGCACGCGATTGGTTGGAATTGCACAAGGCGCACATCCGCGACGCAGAACTTAGCGGCAAGTCGCACTGATCAGCGCGCTAGTCGCTAGCGGGATGCTGCGCGAAATGGCGAATACTCGCAGCATCACCGCTAGAAACTTGCGGCAACCGAATAACAATGGAGGTAACTCAAGATGAGAACGCAACCAATCTCGGAATCGCTGTATGAATGGCGCGTCTCCGAGATACAGCAGTCGCTGTACTTCAATGCGATCGATCGTGGCTATGTGATCGAAGTTGGCGAGGATGCTATCGGCGAGACGATTTGGTTCGGATACGCACGCACTGGCAAATGTGAGTGGGTGACCAGCGGTACCGACGTCGAAACGGTCAAGCGCGCTGTGCTCGAGGCATTGCCAGACCCTACGCCCTGCAAGGCAATGTTCTGCACGGGCACTACCGACACGTGCGACGGACAAGAACACGTGGACGTCACGGGAGCAACTTGGTACGAGGACACGCGCGAATACGCCGGAGAAGTTATTGCCCACATCATCACTGTCACGGAGGGGGACGAGAAATGACCGACTTCACTAACCAGGACATCGCGTATGAGATCATCCGCGAAATTCTCGAAGACATGCTCGACGGCAAGGTGCCGCAGACCATAACGACGTTCGGCGAATTGCATGATCATGTCGACGCGAATATGTACGCCGACGAGATGGTGTCTGCGCGCACGGCAGCGGGTGAGAACTGGGCAGACTTCATCGTCCCGGTGCAAGACATCGTCGAGGACTGGCTTCAGAAGCGTCTAGCGTTCGGCACGAGCGAACAGCGATACATGCTTACCGATTCGGACGGCTACAGCGTCCGAGGCGACGATAGAGGCGATTTTGTGTGCCTGTCAGTGGCTGCGCCTGATGCCTCATACGACTCTGTAGATCTCACCGTGAGCATGGCCGAGGACATGGTTGCTGGTCTGACTGCGTGGATCGAAAGCAAGCGCGCGCATTGATCTGATCTCCACACCCGCAAGGCTATTGCGAGCTTGCGTGTGTGGGATGTCCGATCAAAGCAATGGAGGCAAGGCAATGGCCGATTTGGACGAATTCGATGCGCAATTCGAGCGCATCATCGAACTGTGCGGGAACGGCGATCACGAGTTGAATGAGGCAGAGTCGCGCGTCATCGCTGCGGCGTACGCGCAGACTGAAACGGCACTCGAACGATGGGGCAGTGGGGAAGGCGTTACCGACTTCCGCGAATTGGCCGATGATGCGCAATTCTTCGTTGACTCGGTCGCTATCGTGCGTGATCCTCGGGACAACCACGCCTATCGCGACGGGGCCCGCAACGTCATCAACGCGATGCATGACTATTTCGTGGCGCGCGCGAACGCTTCCGAGTACGCGCACGAGTTTCAATTCCTGCTGATCGCAGGCTGCGTCAATCCGCGAATCACTGAGACGGGTGGCGGATGCACTGCGATCAAGGCTGAACTCGACGGCTATGAAGTCCTCACAACTAACGCCGATTATGGCGTGGTTGTCCCTCGCGACGGGCGCGCGGAAGTCTGGAATGTCTCGATCTATGGCGAAGATGGCAACCCAGTAGCGGAGGGTGGCCCAGCGGGCACGCTGGCAGCGGCATTCGCCAACATTTCGCGCGCATCCTAGTTACTTGCCTTGCGCACCGACTGCGGTCGGTGCGCTCGAGCTGGCAACTAGGCCAGTCAGGGAGGTACTGAAATGACCGAGATTGACCGCTTGCAGATCGTCATTGGGACAACGGACGGTATGCACGCGCGCCTGACCGTAGTCGAGAACGGTTTTGAACTGTTCTGGTCGGATGGCGTGGCGAACGAGTGGGAGGAAACGTACGAGTCTCTTGCCGTTGCCCTTGTGCGGCTCGGTGCGCTCATGCGGTGCGCTGAAACGGACTGGCAACACTATTTCGCGTCCAACTCGGATGAGTTCGCGAATATCGCTGCGGACTTCCTTAAGTTGGCTACGGCCTAGTCGCTTGCCTTGCGCACCGATTGTCGTCGGTGCGCTCGAGCTGGCAACTAGGCCAGAGCGGAGGTTACCGAGATTGACTGAAAATTACATACCGTTCGATGCTTCCGGATGGGAGCCATCCCACCATGAAACGGTGCGCGCTGGAATCGAGGCACGCAACCGAATGGATCGCACGCCACGGACCGGAGATATCGTCGAGTACGCCGATGGCGTGCAACGACGTCTGTTTATTGGATTCGATGGGCATCACTACGTGGTCGACCACTTCGCACCTACCGCCGACACCGGATTCATTCTCGCCAGCGATGGCGTAATGCAATACACGGGCCATAGCGGGATGTCGATCGCTCGCGACATGCTGACCGGAAGCACGGACCATGCTCCGGCGGTTGTGTGGGTTGACCGGGAAGTGGTGGACGTTCCGGGGTGTGTCCTGGACTTCACAATGCCCGTGCGCGTGTGGAGGGTCGACCATGCCTCGTCTACAGCGACCTTGGCGCGCATCCGTGCACTGTTCGATTGGGCCGAGTTCCATGAAGCGGACTACAACACCGGAGGAAATGACTCTGTGGCCAACGCTGCGCGCCGGGAGGCTGCGCAACTCTTCGCCAAGCTCGACGAGCGTCTGTCGCGTGGCGAGTGGCTTCCGGATGACTGGAATTACAGCTAGTGCGTAGGGCCCTAGCTCGAAAGACTTGAGAGCCTGCCCAGCGGCAACGCTGGGCAGGCTTTCGGCGTATTTGGGGACCATTGCCCGCCTGGGTCGACCAGAGCGACCAGGAGGCGACAGAAAGGAGTCGGACCGACAGCAACCACACGGAGCGCGCGACGGATGCGCTTCGCATAGGCACCGTGCCGTGGCTGGCTATCGAGCTGCGCACACACCCGCACCCGCGGGCAAGGGCCATCGCGCCCGGTTAGGTGACCACTCTGCGCACCTGCGCAGGTGACCGGGTGCGGCCCTGGTCGCTGGCTTGCCAGTGACGCAGTCGACCCGCGGGCGCCCTTGGTGGCGAGTCTGCGCGCTACCCACTGTCGGACGCGCGAGCGATCCGCAATCGCGCGCGTATCCGCTGGTCAGACGCATTCTGAACGCGTATCAGACCGGCAGGTACGGAACCCAATTCAATAACAATTTGATCACGAAAGATTCATAGGATGAATATTTGGGCTACCCGGCAGCGATCGAACGAATATTCGAATACCGCTCGGTCTTTACGGGGGTATGCGATGTGAAACGGACGTGCCCGATAGATTCTGCGAAACCTCTACCAGGCGAAATCCCTGGTAGGTCGCTAAAAATTTTTTCACAAAGCGCGGCGCGAGCCGGAGCCGTCGCCGCCGGTCAGCCGCGCAAGTTGTGCTTGCCCTCGGTTCGCCCGGTGTGCGCGTTGTGACACGAGGTGCATAGCGCTCGGCCGCGGCGCGGGTCATTCGGGTCGTAGCCCTGGGCGACGAGTTCGCGGCGAGACAACGGCCAGTGGTCGGCTACCTCGGCGGCGTCGCCGCACAGCTGGCAGATCCAGCCGTCGCGCTGCAGCACAGCCCGGCGGAACGATCGATGCTCTCCGCTGTAGCCGCGCTTGCTCGAGCTGCCGCGGACGCGATCAGATTGGCGCCGCGCCTTCGAGAGGCACTGGGCGCACCGGCCGCCGGATGCGACGCGACGGCCGCAACCGCCGGTGCAGGGTGTTGGAGGCTTAGTTGGCACGCCGGCGGCCGATCAGCCGCATAGCGATGCGTACGGCTGTGGTGACAGCCATGGTGGTGGCGACGGTAGGAATCGAGATCGTCAGTCGCCGAGGTGGCAGATCGATGACCCGCAGCTTGGTGTAGCTGCCGTATATCGCCATGACCTTGTTGTCCGGGAAAGCCGCGCTGGCAGCTTCGCGCACACGCGCAACCGTGTCCGCTGTCCAGGCGATGTCCTCGTTCAACTCGATGACAATGACCGAGTCGGGGCCGACGTCGATCGCGGCCAGCGCGCCGAACTCGCTCATCGACACTCGCTCGACCGGCATGATATTGGTGTTCGTCATCGGCATTCCATTGTCTTGATCGGGTTGTCTTCGCCCCACACGTGGATCTCGAACAACTCAAGGGTTGGGTCCTCCGAAGGCTCTCCCGTGGGGTCCTCCGGGGCAGGGTCCTGGTCAGGCATCCTTGTCGGGGTCCTTACCGGGATTGACGAAGGTCAGCACCACATCGCCGTTATCGCTGTTGGTAACGCGAGTCGCCACGCCCACCCGACCGGCCGCGCCTTGGGCCAACTCGATCATCAGGCGGATGACGTTGTCGCGCTGCATCTTCGTGTACTTAGACACTGAGCTTGGCCTCTGGAGAGCGGGCGATGGCGGCGTTGGCCCAAAACATTGCCTGTTCGAGTTGCGTGATGGCTAATGCCTTCTCGCGCCCTTCCGGCAGGTCTGGGTCGAACTTGTGGGCTAGGTCGCGGCATGCAGCGCGGACACTGCCGTGCTCGGCACGCTTCTCTGCGGTGGTGGCCGCGTGAAAGTCAAACCGATGATCGATGTCGGCGGTGGCCATCAGCTCTCCAGTGCCTCGCGCAGCTCTTTGGCGGCCGGGCCGCGACGCAATGCCGGCGTGGTCTCCCATCGCTGCAACACCGCTTCGACGGCCTCGAGTTCTGCCGACTTGCCCATGTAGCCGTTGCGCTGCAGCAGTCGCACGATGCCTTCGCCGATGGCGTATCGAATCGGCGCCTGCTGATCGGACATCAGCCACGTCAGCTTGAGTACGCCTTCGCTGGAGTCCAGCGACGCGAGATTGTCGGCGATCAGCTGGGCGGCCGGATCATTCCTACGCTGCAACGGCTGCATCTTTCTTCTGCGAATCTTCGGCTTGTGGCCAGCACCGCATGTCTGTGAAATACAGACCGTCCGAGTACCAGCCGAATGTGTTTTCGTCGAGTTCTACGCGCAGCACGTCAATGCCGAGCGCTCGAAACTTGGGGTAGTTCACTCGCTGTCTTCCTGATTGATTTTGTCCAGCAAGCGCTGAAAGACTTCTCGGCCGAGGCGATCTACGAGCGCGACATCGGTCTGAGATTCGATCGAATCCAACTACCGCTCCTGCATCATCTGTTCAACCCATGCGGAAATGGCGTCGCGCAATGCGTCTTCGATGTGGACTACTTCCGCGAATCGGTTTCCGCCGCGGGCGTCGCGGTGCAACCGCCAGAGTTCGTGCATCTGCGACTCGAGGGCCGAGGATTTCACGCATCCCCCTTGAGTTTGCCGAGCCAACCGTATGGATCAATCCAGCACAGTGGCCGACGCTCCAAAAGGTTGAGCAGGTGCGCAGCGGTGACAACTGTGACGGCGGATACGAGCACGGGATGTTTGGCGAGATGCCGATCGACGCTTTGTGAAAGCAATTCTCCCGGAGGCGCGCAGCATTCCCAGACGGCGGCGCCGATCAGTAGGGTAAGCCAAGCTTTATCCGCGGGGCGCAGGGTGTTGAGTATCGCGCGCCTCCTCGGGGAGAGGTTCAGCCGTTGTTACGGAGACGAGCCAGCTCCGATGGGGCGTATCAGCCCGAAAGCCGCTGTTACGGCGCGGTACCCGAGAATGAAAAAACCCCGCCGAAGTGAGGAGGCTTTCGCCCTAGCCTTGGCGGGGATAATTTAAGATCTTCTGGCCTAAATCTCGACCAGCGTGAGCGTAACATAGCGGCCGTGTCGGATTCTATACAACGC
Source organism: Nocardia sp. NPDC102475 (assembly GCF_055584605.1). NCBI lineage: Bacteria > Bacillati > Actinomycetota > Actinomycetes > Mycobacteriales > Nocardiaceae > Nocardia > Nocardia sp. NPDC102475. Next base: position 227,189 of record NZ_JBVJLS010000002.1, read on the forward strand.
GGGGATAATGTGACGCAGTTCATTCCTTATTGATGATTTTCGATATGGCCTGATGCGTCAGCCCGGTCATTTCGGCGAGCACCATGATAGTGAAATGCTCAGGATCGGAGTCGCGCAACTTTCGGATGATCGCGGCACGCTCGCGCCGCGCGGCCTCTCCCTCGGCGACTTTGCGCGCGAGTTGCGCTAGATACTCCCGGGTCATCGGCATTTGAGTACCATATCCCGGCCCGGCGATGCGTGGCATTCGATTCCCCTCGGCCTGCAACCTGGTTGAACGATGTCCACGCTAGACTCTGCAACCTGGTTGCGCAACTCGGTTGCACAACCAGGTTGCCGAAACCGGGAGGCGGGTTGCGCAACCGGGTTGGATCGCTGGCCGTTCACGCCGCGCGTAGCCGGGCGATCACATCCGCCAGGGAGAACAGCGGGTGCCCGTCTATCGTCCGCCCACGCGGTTCGAGCGGCCGGTTCTTGCGGCGAGTCATGCTGTGCACCATGTCTTTGGTGACGCGGCGCTTGGTCCGCACTGAGGCGATCATGGCCACCTCCGACGCCGGGAAGATGTTGCCCTCGATCTCGCGGTCGACGCGATCCCAGGTGTCGGCGCGAGACACCACCACACCGCACCGGTTGCACGTCACGTACTGATCGTCTCCGGCGATCGTCCACAGTTCGCCGTCGCACACCTCGCACGGCGCTTGGTAGACCGATATCGGCTCACTGCGGTCGATCACCTTGACCGCGTTCGCGATAGCCGTGTCGATCGCGTCGAAGCACTCGGGGGCCGCGGGCCATGTCGGGATCTGCATCAGGTGCTGCAGCAGGAAGCGCGCGGGGGCTCGGCCGTTGAATTTCAGTCCGCGGTCACGGGCGATCGCGACGGCGCAGTGCATCAGCGCGGCATCCAGCTTCATCGCAGCCTCGGCTGCGCGCAGGTTGTAGGGCAACGGGGTCTCACTGCTGCGTCCGCCGTCGCGCCAGGGGTCGCCGACCGCGTCTTGCCGGGTCATGGTGATGTCTAGTTGCTCGCTGAGCCATTCGACCCGCTCGAGGTCGGCCATCAAGGTGCCTAGGCATTGGTGGCACAGGTAATTCGGCGTCTCGCGCCCGCACGCACCGCACTCTCTCATACTCGAATAATACCGGTACCCCGTGAGGGTATATGTCGGTGGAAAAAGATCCGCCCAGCCTCCGTGCGTGAGGCTGGGCGGTTGATACCTACGGTAGCTAGATGGTGGCTGGACGAAAAAACTGCCCGGCGTGTCTGCGATTCGACACGCCGGGCAGTTGTTTGAGGCTGTGACCTGCGAAGACGTAAGTGTGGGAGCGTTTTCGCGGGAACTGTGGGATAACCGTGGGATTTACTCGAATCCCGGTGGTCGATAGCGGGAGGCAAAACCCCCCGCCATCTGCAAACTAACTGCTCCCCCATCTGGACTCGAACCAGAAACCTGCCGATTAACAGTCGGCTGCTCTGCCAATTGAGCTATAGGGGACTATCCTTTGGCTCGTCCGTACTGGGCGGGCCGAGGTGAAACTTTAGCGTATCGGCGCTCGCCTTCCCAAATCGCGTCTCTAGCTGGAGACATGCGGGGGGCTTCGGCGTGTCTGGGAGTGGCGCGCGGTGGGGGTGGATCCGGATCGACAGGCGTACCGGGCGTCGGGCAGGATGGTAGCCGCGCACAGGCACTTTGGGAGGAGCTCTACGAGATGCTGCGGTTGATCATCGGCGTTGCGGCCGGATACGTGCTCGGCACGAAGGCCGGGCGGGGTCGCTATGAACAGATCAGTGCGGCGACCCGCGCGGTCGCCGCGAGCCCGGTGACTCGCAAGCTGGTTCTCTTCGGCCGACAGAAGCTGTCGGACAAGCTCAGCACCCAGGCGAAGCTGGAGCCGATGGTGCCGCTGGATGAGCGGACCACGGTTCTGGTGCCGCAGGATCAGCTGCGCCGCTGAGTTCGCGAGGACGAACCCGGGGAAGCGTCGAGCGGCAGCTCAGCCCGCGGCGAAGTCGTCGTGATTCCCCATTGCCTGCGTGAGCAAACTCTTGCGGTACTGCTCCAGCGCCACGAGATCACCGAACAGCGCCATATACGCCTCGGGCTGTTCGGTCGAGGACACCCGCTGCAGCTTCGACTTCAGCTCCGCGATCTGACGGCCGACCCAGGCTTCCTGCACACGAGCCAGCACCCCGGTGATAAACCGGGGAATGTCATTGGCCGACTTCACCGGCATCTGCTCGCCCGACAGCTCGGAGACCAGCGCACGCATGGTCAGATCGTCGGTGCCGTCGGACACGGCATTGACCCACTCCGCACCGCTGAGCCCGGATGCCGTGCCACCGGCCTCGGCGATCATGGCGCGAACGGCGGTGTAAGCCGGATGGGTGAAGGCCTCGGCCTCGATCGAATCGAAAACCGCACCGGCCATCGCCGGATACTGCAGTGCCGCACCGAGTGCTTGCCGTTGCGGCAGCAGCGTCGGGTCGTTCGGATTCGGGCGCGCGGCGGGATGTTCGGCGACGACCGCGCTGGGCTGTGGCGCGCCGGCCGCCGGGCCACGGCCGCCCGGACTCCCACCGTTGCGATTGCGCTTGGCTTCCTCACCGACCCGTCGCACCACGGTCTGGATGTCGTCCCAGCCGACCCAGCCCGCGAGCTTGGTCGCGTACGCCTTGCGCAGCGCGTTGTCCTTGATCTGCGCCACCACCGGCACGGCGCGGCGCAGCGCCTCGACCTGTCCCTCGGCGGTGTCCAGGTTGTGGTCGGCGAGCAGGCCGCGAATCACGAACTCGTACAACGGGGTTCGACGGGCCACCAGATCGCGCACGGCGCCGTCGCCGGAGTGCTGGCGCAGTTCGCACGGGTCCTGACCGTCGGGGGCGATGGCGATGTAGGTCTGCCCGGCCAACTTCTGGTCGCCCGCAAAGGCTTTCAGCGCCGCCGCCTGTCCGGCCGCGTCACCGTCGAAGGTGTAGATGATTTCGCCGCGCCAGAAGTTGTCGTCCATGAGCAGTCGGCGCAACAGGGCGAGATGTTCGTCACCGAAGGCGGTACCACAGGAGGCGACGGCGGTTTTCACTCCGGCCAGGTGCATGGCCATGACGTCGGTGTAGCCCTCGACCACCACCGCCTGGTGGCCCTTGGCGATCTCGCGCTTGGCGTGGTCCAGGCCGAAGAGCACCTGAGACTTCTTGTACAGCAAGGTTTCCGGCGTATTGATGTATTTGCCGGGCATGGTGTCGTCGTCGAAGAGCTTGCGCGCACCGAAGCCGATGACGTCACCGCCGAGATTGCGGATCGGCCACAGCAGCCGCCGGTGGAAGCGGTCGATCGGGCCGCGCTGACCCTGGCGCGACAGCCCTGCCGCCTCGAGCTCTTTGAAGTCGAAGCCCTTGCGCAGCAGATGCTTCGTGAGCATGTCCCAGCCCGCGGGGGCGTAGCCGCAGCCGAATTGCTGGGCGGCATTTCCGTCGAAGTTGCGGTCGGTCAAATACTTGCGCGCCACCTCGGCGTCGGGCTCGCGCAGTTTGGCCATGTAGAACTCGTGTGCGGCGGCATTGGCGGCGACCAACCTGGCCCTGGTGCCGCGGTCGCGCTGCACCGAGGTGCCGCCGCCCTCGTAGTTGATCTGGTAGCCGATCCGATCGGCGAGCTGCTCGACCGCCTCGACGAAGCCGACGTGCTCGACCTTCTGCAGGAAGGCGAAGACGTCACCGCCCTCACCGCAGCCGAAGCAGTGGTACAGGCCGTGGTTGGGCCGCACATGGAACGACGGCGACTTCTCGTCGTGGAACGGGCACAGGCCCTTCATGGAGTCCGCACCCGCCCGCTTCAGCGCGACGTACTCCCCCACCACATCCTCGATCCGGACGCGTTCGCGTATTGCCGCGATATCGCGATCTGGGAGTCGTCCGGCCACGGCGGTCAGTCTAGGCTAGTCCGGCCTCGACACGCCCAGCGGCTGGTCACGCGTCTACTCGCTCCAGTCGACTCTCGGTATAGGACGCGATCTGGTCGACGATCACCCGGACTCGCGCGGTGTCGTCGGTCGCGGCCTGCCACCACGGGAGCAGCAGCGGGTCCAGCCCGTGCGGCGCCGTCGCCAGCAGTCGGGTCGCGACCGCCTGAATCCGCTCGCGCTGCACGGCCTGACGCTGCTTGTGCACGAGATCGGACATGACATAGCGCAGGGCGACGGTCTTGAGCATCGCGACCTCGGCGGCGACGATCGGCGGAACCTCGAGATCCGCGGCATAGCGGGACAGCACCGCGCGCCCGCCGACCTCCCGCGTGGCCATGATCGCAGCCGTGGCGAACCGGCCGACCAGTTCACTCGTGAGGCGCTTCAACGCGACCGAACTGGCGAGGGTGCCGTCGTAACAGGCGGCTTCGGCCACCACCGGCAGTTCGGAGAGCCGCTGGGCGGCACCGATCAGGTCGTCCACCGAAAGCGTGGGGTGCTGGCCGTGCCCGAGTTCGGCTAGTGCCGCCTGCTCGGACGGATCGGCGAGGGCCCGCAATTCGATACGCCCGGCGATCACGCCGTCCTCCACATCGTGCACCGAGTACGCGACATCGTCGGACCAGTCCATGATCTGGCATTCGAGGCTCTTGCGACGGTCCGGCGCATCCTTGCGCACCCATTCCAGCCGATCCAGATCGATATCGTAGGCACCGAACTTCGTGCCCGAACCTGTTCTGCCCCAAGGGTATTTGATGACCGCGTCGAGTGCGGCGCGCGTGAGATTCAAACCCGCGCTCGTGCCGTCCGCATCCAGCACCTTCGGTTCCAGCCGGGTGAGGATGCGTAGATTCTGCGCATTGCCCTCGAATCCGCCGTACGCGTCGGCGAAGAGGTCGAGGGCCTTCTCGCCATTGTGGCCGTAAGGCGGATGGCCGATATCGTGCGCCAATCCGGCCAGATCGACCAGATCCGGATCACAGCCGAGACCGTCGGCGATGCTGCGCCCGATCTGGGCCACTTCGATCGAATGGGTCAAGCGTGTGCGCGGGGTGTCACCGTCACGCGGCCCCATGACCTGGGTTTTGTCGGCGAGTCTGCGCAGGGCCGCGGAATGCAGCACGCGAGCGCGGTCGCGGGCGAATTCGGTACGGTGACCGGTTTCGAACTCACTGCGCGGCGGGCCGAGTCCGGCGGTCTTGGCTCCCTCCACCACCATTCGCTCGCGGTCATGCTCGGTATACATCGAATCTCACTGCCCTGCTGAGTATTTGAAGTCCGACGAGAAGTGCGTGAGCTGATACCAGAGCAAAGCGCCGGTCTCCCTTGCGATTCCGTGCGCCTGCGACTCTCTGGTGTAGACGGCGGGGCCGGTCCGGGTCGGCGCGGTCCAGGCATCCAGCCCAGCGTCGCGGGCCATGGTTCTGGTGCGCAACGAATGCCACGGATCGCTGACCAGCACCGCCGAGGACATCTCGCGGGCACTCATGGCGGTCGCGACGGCCTCGATGCTGCGCAGGGTGTCCGAACCGGTTTCCACCGCGAGGATCCGGTCGCTCGGTATGCCGCGCTCCTCCAGATAGTTCTTGCCGGAGGCGGCCTCGGTGTACAGATCGCCCTCCTGCTTACCGCCCACGGTGATCACCTTCGGCGCCACACCGGCCTTGAACAGTTTGTAGGCCTGGTCCAATCGCGCCTCGAACACCGTCGACGGGGTGCCCGAGTATTGCGCGGCGCCGAGTACGACGATCGCGTCGGCCTTGGTGTAGTCGTCGATTCGCGCGACCTGCCAGACCCGGAATGCCGTGCCGCCGACCAGCACCGCGCCCATCACGATCGCGCCCATGACCAGCCGTCGCGCCCAGCGCACCAGCCCGCCTCCGACGCTGCGGGATGCGCCGGATCCGGGAGCCGAGGCCAGGGTCGCCGAATTCATCTCACCAAGTTTGCCAGGTCACCCTCGACGAGAACGTAACCGACGCATATCGATCGGCCCACACTTACCTTTCGGTTAGTACTGAACTTATTAGTCAGTACTTGCCGATAGCGCAGCGGGTATCGAGAATGAATTCCGGCGCCGAACCAGCATCTCGATACTTTGAGGAGTGGATACATGACGACATCCGTGACGGTTTTCGGGCTCGGCGCGATGGGACAGGCGCTGGCCGCGCAGTTCGTACAGGCCGGACACCCGACGACAGTCTGGAACCGCAGTGCCGGCCGGGACGCGGAACTCGTTGCGGCAGGCGCGAAGTCGGCGCAGACCGTGGCCGAGGCGGTGACCGCGAGCGACCTCGTGGTGGCCTGCCTGTTGGACCATCGGTCCGTGCACGAGGTACTCGACCCGGTGACCGATATCCTGGCCGGCCGCGCATTGGTCAACTTGACCAGCACCGAGCCGCGCGGGTCGCGTGAACTGGCCGAATGGGCCGCGAACCACGGCATCGAATTCCTCGACGGCGGCATCATGGCCGTCCCGCCGATGATCGGCCGAACCGGCTCATCCGTGCTCTACAGCGGCTCCCGTGAACTGTTCGACAACCATCGCGCAACTCTCGAATTGCTCGGTAGCGCAGAGTATTTCGGCACGGACGCCGGACAGGCCGCACTGGTCGACTTCGCCCTGCTCGCCGGAATGTACGCCATGTTCACGGGCTTCTATCACGGTGCCGCCATGGTTCGCACGATCGGCATGTCGGCCGAGGACTTCGGTCAACGAGCGTCCGGCTGGATCGCCGCGATGACCGGATCACTTCCGAGAGCCGGAGCCACCATCGACTCCGGCGATTACTCGAAACCGTTCCAGCCCTTGGATTTCACCAAGGCCGCCGTGGACGCCATCGTGTCGGCCAGCCGCGATGCGGGTGTCGACCTGGACATCGTCGGCGCGATCAAGAATCTCGTCGATCGCCAGGTCGCCGACGGCCACGGTGCGGACAGCAGCGAGCGGATATTCGAAAGCCTCAACCCGCGCGCCGCATAAGACCTACCAGCCGCGTTCGCGCCATTCGCCGAGGTGCGGGCGTTCGACGCCGAGCGTGGTGTCATCACCGTGACCCGGATAGACAACGGCGTCATCCGGGTAGCGATCGAAGATCTTGGTTGTGACGTCGGTGTAGAGGGAGTTGAAATCTTCCGGATTGGTGGTGCGGCCGACTCCGCCCGGGAAAAGGGAGTCGCCGGTGAACAGGTGCACGCCCGGACCGTCGACGAGGGCGAGGGCAACCGAGCCGGGAGTATGTCCGCGCAGGTGGACGACCTCGAAGGCCAGGTCGCCGACCTCGATGAGATCGCCGTCGGCGAGTAATCGGTCGGGGCGCACCGGGAGCGGTTCGGCATCGAGTGGATGCGCGGCGGTCGGTGCGCCAGTGGCGGCGGCGACCTTTTCCAGGGCCCACCAATGGTCCCGATGCCGATGGGTGGTGACGACCAGGGCGACGCGGCCCGGCGTCTCCTGGTCGACGAGTTCGATTATGCGGTCGGCTTCGTTGGCGGCGTCGATGAGCAGTGCCGCGCCGGTGGCGGTGCACTGCACTAGATAGCAGTTGTTGTCCATGCCACCGACGGACATTTTGATAACGCGGGCACCGGGGACGTCCCGCTGTTGCGGATTCGATCCAGGGGACACGTGACCGGTGTACGGCAGGTCGATCGTGATCACAGTTCGATGCTAGCCAGCTAGATTCATCCCATGCCGTTGATAGCGCCGATTCGTCGAATCCGCTGGTTCGCCGCGGTGGTCCTCAGCGTGGCGTTTCTCTGTGTCGCGTCGGCCGGTGGCACGGCCGGCGCCGAGCCGCCGCTGCGGATGGGAACGTATGTCGTCGACTCGGCGCAGGTGCTCGATCAAGGACTCGATCGGGTGTCATCGGCGGTTGACGACCTCTACGCCGATCAGCAGATGCGGCTCTGGGTCGTCTATGTGCACGATTTCAACGGGATGAGTCCGCAGGCGTGGGCCGATCGCACCGCGACCATGTCCGGATTCGGTGGGCGCGATCTGTTGCTCGCCGTCGCCACCGAGGATCGCGCCTATTGGTTCAAAGGCGAGTTGCCCAGCAGTGTCAGCGATTCCGAGTTGGACGGCGTATTGACCCGCGATGTGGAGCCCGCGCTGCACAACGGCCGGTGGGCCGACGCCGGGATCGCGATGGCCGATGGGCTGGATTCGGCGATGCGCGGTGGCGGGGTCAGCCTACGGACGCTGCTGATCGTCGCCCTGCTGATCGTGCTCATCGTCGTTGGGCTGGTGCTGTATTCGCGCAAGCGGCGCGCCGACCGCAGGCGGGCCGAGTTGGCGAGGGCACGGCAACTGGATCCCGATAATTCCACCGCGCTGGCGGCATTGTCACTGGATGCATTGCAAGACCGGTCGAAGGAGGTGCTGGTCGAGATCGACAATGCCGTGCGGACCAGCGCCGAGGAGTTGGCGTTGGCGACCGGCGAATTCGGCGATACCGCGGTCACTCCGTTCAGCACAGCCCTGGTCAATGCGAAATCAGCTGCCGTCAAAGCATTCTCGATCAGACAGCAGCTCGATGACGATATTCCCGAGACGCCGGATCAGCAGCGCACCATGCTGGTCGATCTGATCGGCACGGTCGGGCGGGCCGATCGGGAACTCGACGCTCAGGTGGCCGAATTCGATGCGATGCGGGATCTGCTGATCAACGCATCCGCTCGCTTGGACGGGCTGACACGGGAATTGGTCGAATTGACCGGACGCGCGCCGGGTTCGGAGACCGAACTCACCCGGCTCACCACCGCGTATCCGGCCAGCGTGCTCGCGCCGGTTCGAGACAACGTGACCATGGCGCGCGAAAGAATCACCTTCGCGGAGCAGAACATCGACACTGGACGCGCTGCCCTCACCCAGCCGGTCGGCAAACAGGGCGGTGCGGTCGCCGCGATCCGGGCCGCGGAAGGCGCAGTGGGACAGGCTCGCACGCTGCTCGATGCCGTCGACAATGCGGCCACGAATATCCAGCAGGCGACCGATGGGCTGCCCGCGGTACTCACCGAGCTGCGCGCGGATATCGCTACCGCGAAGGAGCTGTCGGGCTACGGCGGTGTCGATCTGCACGCCGCCATCACGGCGGCGGAAACGGCCCTGACCATCGCAACCGCCACCGCGACCAGCGACCCATTGGACGCCTTCCACGACGCCGTCGCGGCCGATAACGCGCTGGACCTGGCCAATGCCGCCGCCACCGACCGCAAACTGGCCGCCGAGGATCTACAGCGCCGACTCGACCGGGCGCTGACCGATGCCCACGCCCGGATCGGCGCGGCAGCCGACTACATCAGCACCCGACGCGGCGGCATCGACGCACAGGCACGCACCCGGTTATCCGAGGCACAGCGCAATCTCGATGCGGCACAACAGCTTTCCACCAGCGATCAGGCGCAGGCCCTCACCAGCGCACACACCGCCGCCGACCTGGGTGCTCGCGCATTGCAGGAGGCGCAGGCCAGCGTGCGGGCCTGGGAGAACAGCCAACCGCCATCAGGCACAGCACAAGCCGGTGCGGTACTCGGCGGAATCCTGATCGAAGGACTATTGCGCGGCGCCACCCACCAACGCTCCAGCGGCTACACCCCCGGTTCATTCGGCGGTTCCACCGGATCCCGCCGCATCAGCCGGGGCGGCCGGTTCTGAGGGTTGCCCCTGACACCGTGTGGGGCCATAGACCAGGAGTCGTCATGTTCAGTATCGGAGACTTCGCCAGACACGGAGCCCATCCACACCCGACAGCCGCGGTCAGACCTCGAGGGTGACGGTGTGGAAGCCGGTTGGGCCGGAGGGGAAGGGTGAGCGCGGGGTGCCGTCTTGGATTTCCCCGGAGCGGCTGACGGCGCGGGCCTGGATGGTGTGTTCACCTGCGGGCAGGTCGAGGGTGGTGCGCCAGCGACGCCAGGCGGCGGGGGCGAGTTCGGTGCCGAGATCGACTGGGCGCCAATCACCTTCGTCGATGCGGAGCTCTACGGACTCGACGCCGTGCGGCGGCGCCCATGCGACACCGGCGATGCTGGTGGCGCCCGCGGTCGCCCGGCCCGGCGCGGTGACATCGATGCGGGCCTGCGGTGTCACCCAGATCGGATCCGACGGCCAACCGCGCTTCCACCAGTAGTCGATGTGACTGTCGTCGGTGAGTTCCAGTTCGGCGAGCCATTTCGCGCCCGTGTACTGGCCGTAGAGTCCGGGCACGAAGACGCGGGCAGGGAATCCGTGCTCGGGGGCGAGCGGCTCGCCGTTCACACCGATCACCAGATATCCGGGCCATGCGCCGGAGCGCAACGGTTCCACGGGCAGTGAGATGGTGTAGCCGTCGACGGCCCTGGTCACCAGCCGGGTAGCACCGGTTTCAGGGATCGCGTGCTCGAGCAACTCGGCCAGCGGAACCCCGTACCAGCGGCCGTTCCCCGCGCGACGCTCACCGGGCCGATTGTGCACGCACACCATCACCGCGTCGAATTCCACTGCGTCCGCGGCCAATTCGGCCAGTGACAGGCGCAACGGATGCGCGACCTTGCCGGTGACCGACAGCCGCCAGCCGGTCGGGTCGATCCGCGGCGGACTCAGATTGACATCGGCGACATAGAAACTCCGGTTCGCGGTGATCAGCGACGACAGTCCGGGTTCGTCCTCCAGCCCGTCCTGCGGCACCATCGAAATCCCGCCCAGCGGGCCGACCCGACGGATCGCGGCGCGCTGCCTGCGGTCGTAGTCATGTATCAGCGCTCGCGCCCCGGCCAGCAGTCCGGCACCGGCGCCCGCCCACAGCAGCGCGCCGAACAGCCCATGCGGGCGCCTGCGCAATCCGAGACCGAGCACACCCGCGGCGGCGGCCGCGCCGGCGACGGTGGCGGGCGAGCGCGTCGGTCGACGGAAGCCCGAAGCGGCTGCGGCGGCACCGAAGGCGGCGACGGCGGGCGTGCGCGCCTGATCGGACAGCGCTGCGAGCCCGACGGCCGCGGCGACCGCACCGACACCGACACCGAGGCGCGTCACGGCCTTATCGTGCTTGCCCGACAGGGCGACGGTCGTCTCGACCACCGGCACCGGCGCGGTATCGGCCATGACCCGGCCGATGGCGTCGATCAGCGAATCACCGCGCGAGGCCGCGATCAACTCGCCGACACCGAGCGCCCCGACACCGATCGCGGCGGCACCGAGCACGCCCCCGCGTTCTCCGTTGGTCCGCACTGTTCGAACACCCGCTTTCCTCGATCACAACGCCTTCGCTACGAACCTACCGCCCCTCACTCCTGTAAGGCCTCGGTAAACCGGGCCAACAACTCTCGCAACTGTTCGCGCTCCTGCGCACTGAAGGCGGCGGCCACGCGGCGCTCGATGGCGGCGGCCTTGGCATCGGCCTTGGCGAAGGCTTTGCGACCGGCGGGAGTCAGGCGGGTTTCGAGCACACCACGGTGCCAGGGATGCGGTGTGCGTTCCACGAAACCGCGCTCCTGCAGGTTCTTGAGCACCACCGTCATCGCCTGCGGCGTCACCATGCATTCCCGGGCGAGGGCCGCGGCGGAGACGCCCGGGTTCTCCGACAGCGCGTAGAGCGCCGCATACTGCGGCACCGTAAGCGGTTTGACCGCCTCGTGTTTGACGGCCATCAGCTCCTGCTCGGCGCGCTTGAGGTCCAGACCGAGCCGCTGCTCCGCAGGCAATTTCATAAGTGTCAAAGATAGCTGAACTATCAAAGCCTTGATAGTCTTTGAAGTATGGACAATCCCGTAATCCCCGAGAGCCACGCCGATTTGCTATCGCGCCCGCTGTTCGCCCATCTCGCAACGCTGAACCCGGACGGCACTCCGCAGGTGACGCCGGTATGGCAGGTGTGGGATGGCGGGCGCCTGCGCTTCACCACCACGATCGATCGACGGAAAGCCGTCAATACCAAGCAAAATCCCGAAGTCGCGGTGAGCATCAACGATCCGGAGAAGCCCTACCGCTACCTCGAGGTCCGCGGCGTCATCGAGGCCATCGAACCCGATCCGAACGGGGAATTCTTCGATGTGCTCGCACGCCGCTACGACCTGCCGTATCAGCGTCCGGTCGCCGACCATCCGCGCCGGGTCGTGCTCGTCATGCGTCCGACGCACGCCACCTACCAGTAGCAGCAGGCGCCCTCAGGAGCTGACGGCCTCCTCCGCGAGGACCGTCAATTCGTCGCGCACCGCTGGCACGAGCCGGTCGGCATCGCCGCCGAGCACGCCGACGGTCAGTCGGCCCTCGAAGGTGTAGACCAGGAAGGTGACCGCCGCCGAGGCACCCGCGGAGGGACGCGGATGAGCTGATACGTAAACGATCTCGTAGTCGGTGAGCGCGATATTCGCGGGGATGCGGAAGGCGGGCACGGCACCGGTATTCGTCACCGCGACGTGCCCGGCCAAGGAGTGGATCCGGGTTGGGCCGAAGTAATCCGGGAAGTGCAGTACCGACTGCTGGACGATGCCCTCGGCCAGATCATGTCGCAATCGGGCCGAAATATGCTGGGCCAGTTCGAGGATGTCCGCGGAGAGGTCGACCGCCGCGGCGAAAGAGGCCAGACCCGCCATATTGGTGCCTTCCGCGCGCGCGACCGGCGGGTCGAGGCGGGTGCGCATATCCACCGGATACAGACAGCCGAGCGGCACGGGATCTCCGGTGGCCCTGGCCTTTTCCGAGGCGAAAGCCCGCAGCAGGGCGGCGGTGACCACCCCGTTGACAGTCACTCCTGGGAAGCGCCCGAGGCCGATGATTCGAGCGCTCGCCTGCTCGTCCAGGATGATGCGCCGCGGCTGGACCAGTGCGGCGGGAGCGGGAATCGCGGGTGCGCGCGGAATGACCACGGGCTCCAGCGGCTTGGTCACATCTTCGAAACCGGAGATCGAAGAGCGGGCGATTCCGCGCGCCGACGCATGCCATTCCAGCGATTGCGGATAGTCGTGCGGCACAACGGTTGTCGTACCGGACTCGACGTAATCGGTGTAGAAGTCCCATAGTCGGGCGAGGAGTTCGACGCAGTGGCCCGCGTCGGCGATGCTGTGGTGGGCGAAAAGTGTCACGCGCGAACGGCCGCGCTCGGAGCGCACAACATCCAGGTACGCCAGCTGTCCCGCCGGATCGATCGGCTCCGGAATGCGGATGGCGTCCGGATCACCGAGGCTCGCGGTCATGCCGATCTCTGGGACATCGCCGCGTCGTAGCAGGTAGCCGCGGCCGGTAGCGTCCTCGCTGATCCGGCAGGTCACCACCGGATAGGCGCGCTGTAGTGCGGTGAAGGCCGCCCCCAACGCATTCGTATCGAGATCACCGACGACCGTGACGGATCGTCCGGTGTAGGTCCCCGCGCGCACGAAACGTTGTTCCGAGGCACCCAACACCCGCACCAAAACCTCCTCATCCCACAACACATTGCTCAGGGTGCGGCAACTACAGACCAGGGCGCAAACCCGGAGCCGCTCCGACTGAGAGAGACTGCCCACATGAGTCCCGCGGCACACATCAGTCTTACGACGCATCTGGAAGAGCTCGGTTTTCCGTTGGTGGTGGACCAGTTGGCGCATCCGACGGTGGCGGGCATCGCCGAGGGCGATCTGCCCGAACCGGTCTTCCGGTCCTGGCTCGAACAGGACTATCTGTTCCTGCTGGACTATGTGCGGGTGTTCGCCCGGCTGGCCTGGCAGGCGCCTGCGTCACATCTGGGCGATCTGGTGGATCTCGCGCACGCGACGTATCACGAGGAGCTGTCCCTGCACCGGTCGCTGGCCGCCGAATTCGGCGCGGATCTCGATGGTGCGACGAAGGGTGCGCCGTGCGCGGCCTACACCGCATTCCTGCTGGAGTCGGCCGCGTCCTACGCCGACGGACTGGCGGCGCTGTACCCGTGCATGTGGGGCTATTCGACCCTCGGCACAATCCTGGCCGAGAATCCGCCGTCGGAACCGCGCTACCGCCGCTGGGTCGACACCTACGCCGACCCCGGATTCGCGGCGCTCACCCGCCGCTGTGGGCAGATGCTCGATGAGGCGGGTGGCGATCCGGCGCGTGCGGAAGCGCTATTCCTGCAGGGCATGCGCCACGAATACGAGTTCTGGGATGTGCCCGGCTAGGGGTGCAGCACGATCTTGCCGCGCGTGTGGCGCTGCTCCAGTTCGCGATACGCCTCCTGGACCTTGTCGAGCGGATAAACAGCCGCGATGGGTACCTCCACCGTGCCCGCGGCGGCCAAATCGGCGAGTTCGGCGAGCACATCGATGGTGCCCGCGGCGGCATTGCCGTCGGTCTTCACGCCGTACCGCTCGGCGGCCGCCCAGTTGATGATGGTGTCGATGCGTTCGACCGCAATGCCGAGTTCGATTGCGAGATCTACATATTCGGCACCGAAAGTGTCGATGAACGCGTCCACGCCATCGGGAGCGGCCGCACGAATCCGGTCGATCAGGCCCGCCCCATAGGCCACCGGAATCACCCCGACCTTGCGCAGCCAATCGTGATTGAGCTCGCTCGCGATACCGAGAACCGTTGCGCCCCTGGCCCGCAGGAGTTGTACGGCGATCGAACCGACGCCGCCCGCCGCACCCGAGACCACGACCGTATCGCCCACTTGCGGATCCACGGCCCGCACGGTCGCGAAAGCCGTTGTCCCGGCGACATACAACGATCCGGCGACATCCCAATCCAGTTTCGAGGGCTTGAGCGTCACCTGCTCAGCGGGCACCACCACGTGGGTGGCATGACTGGCCCGCTGATCGGTGAATCCGAGCACCTCGGCGCCGATCTCGATCCCGCCGACACCCGATCCGATCTCGACGACGCGACCAGCGAAATCGGTCCCCTCACCCGAAGGAAAGGTCGTGGGCCAACGCTCGTGCAGCGCGCCCGAACGGATATATCCCTCCCCTGGATTGATACCGGCCGCCACGACCTCGACGACGACCCGACCGGGTCCCGCCTTCGGTGTCGGCACCTCGACCACCTTCAGCTCTTCGATTCCGCCATAACGATCGAACTTCACAGCTCTGGCCATATCCGGCTCCCGCCTACTCGGTGACATACGCCGTCAACCGAGTAACCCCGCAGGAAATTTCCATGCACCGACGATCTTCGAGACGCACTGCCATGGACGGCAGCAGGCCCTAAGCTGACTCTCGTGGGTGAGGAAAGGCTGCGGGCATCGGACGCAGACCGCGAGAAAATCGCTGAACTATTGCGGGTGGCGATGAACGACGGCCGATTGTCGCTGCACGAATACGACGACCGACTCAAACAGGTGTACGCCGCCAAAACCTATGGCGAGCTGAACCCGCTGCTCTCGGACCTGCCCGTACCGCGCAAAGCGGCACCCGCGGCACAACGAGTGCCGCAATGGGTCATCATCATGTGGATTCCCTGGGCCGCGGTCAACGCACTGTGCATCACGATCTGGGTGGCCACCGGCGCGGGATACTTCTGGCCGTTCTGGGTCGCGGTGCCGTGGGGGTGCGCGCTGCTGATCCCGAGCGCGATCGGGATGCTCGTCCAGTCGAAGCGGAAACCCGGTGAATTCACCTCTGGCGTAAGAAATCCGCGACCTCCGGAATCCACTTAGCGGTTACGGATCCTTAGAGGCACGCCGACATGCGAAACGCCCTGCCGCAGCGCGACAGGGCGTTGATCGCTATCGAATTCAGGCGCCGATCAGATGCTGCGCCAGGTAGCCCTCGACCTTGTCCAGCGCAATCCGCTCCTGCGCCATGGAATCACGCTCGCGGACGGTGACCGCCTGGTCGTCGAGGGTGTCGAAGTCGACGGTGATGCAGAACGGCGTGCCGATCTCGTCCTGGCGCCGGTAGCGACGGCCGATGGCGCCGGCATCGTCGAATTCGACATTCCAGCTCTTACGAAGCTGTGCGGCAAGATCTTTCGCCTTCGGCGTCAGATCCGCATTGCGCGACAACGGCAGCACCGCCGCCTTGACCGGCGCGAGCCTGCGGTCCAGCCGCAGACTGATGCGCTCCTCCATGACGCCCTTGGCATTGGGCGCCTGGTCGACGGTGTACGCATCGACCAGGAACGCCATCAGCGAGCGGGTCAGGCCGGCCGCGGGCTCGATGACGTACGGGGTGTAGCGCTCATTGGTGGTCTGGTCGAAGTAGCTCAGGTCATTGCCGGAATGCTCCGAATGGGTCTTCAGATCGAAGTCGGTGCGGTTGGCAACGCCCTCCAGCTCACCCCACTCGTTGCCCTGGAAGCCGAAGCGGTACTCGATATCGGTGGTGCCCGCCGAGTAGTGCGACAGCTTGTCCTTCGGGTGCTCGAAGAGCCGCAGGTTCTCCGGGTCTATGCCGAGGTCGGTGTACCAGGCGAACCGGGTGTCGATCCAGTACTTGTGCCACTCCGCGTCCTCACCCGGCTTGACGAAGAACTCCATCTCCATCTGCTCGAACTCACGGGTGCGGAAGATGAAGTTGCCGGGAGTGATCTCGTTGCGGAAGCTCTTGCCGATCTGCGCGATGCCGAACGGCGGCTTCTTGCGCGCGGTGGTCATCACATTGGCGAAGTTGATGAAGATGCCCTGCGCGGTTTCCGGGCGCAGGTAGTGCAGACCCTCTTCGGACTCGACCGGGCCGAGGTAGGTCTTGAGCATCATGTTGAAGTCACGCGGCTCGGTCCACCGACCGACGGTGCCGCAGTCCGGGCACACCACCAACTCCATCGAGACGGAGTCCGGATCGTCGATCTTGTGCTTGATCGCGTAGGCCTCCTGCAGGTGGTCCTGCCGGTGCCGGTGGTGGCAGTTCAGGCATTCGACCAGCGGATCGTTGAACACGCCGACGTGGCCGGAGGCGACCCACACCTGACGCGGCAGAATCACCGACGAGTCGAGGCCGACCACATCCTCGCGGCTGGTGACCATGGACCGCCACCACTGCTTCTTGATGTTCTCCTTGAGCTCGACACCCAGCGGACCGTAGTCCCACGCCGATTTGGTGCCGCCGTAGATCTCACCACACGGGTACACCAGACCCCGGCGCTTGGCGAGGTTGGCAACGGTGTCCACCTTCGACTTGGGTGCCACTCGAGAATTCTCCATCCACTACGAGTCGGATTCGATTGCGCCGAGTCGCTCGACTCGGCGGAAGATTGCCCTCCAGCCTATCGGCACCGGCCAACCGGTTTTGCACCGCACACGCCTAGTCGTCGGCGCGCTCGTTTGACATGCGCAACTGTGCATATCAAAATGGAATCGCTTTCCAATAAGGAGTTGGTTCGATGACCGCCGAGACCGCTACCACCCACCCGCACAACCCGTACCGATCACCCGCGCCGGTGCCGGTCCCGACGCGGAGCGTCCTGGAGGACGCGGGCGAGTTGCTACGCGCCCTCGCCGCCCCGGTGCGCATCGCCATTGTGCTGCAATTGCGTGAATCGCCGCGTTGCGTACACGAATTGGTCGATGTTCTCGGTGTCACCCAACCGTTGGTCAGCCAGCATCTGCGGATTCTCAAGTCCGCGGGCGTGGTGCACGGGGAACGCTCCGGCCGGGAAGTGCTGTACGAACTCGTCGACGACCACCTGGCGCATATCGTGGTCGATGCCGTGGCCCACGCCGAGGAAGGGTGATCGTGCCAGATAAGACGGCCTTGCCGGAAAAGCCGGTGGGCATTCGCAGTACCCGCCAGCGCAGCGCGATCGCCGCGCTGCTCGGTGATATCGAAGAGTTCCGCTCCGCACAGGAGTTGCACGACGAATTGCGCCGCCGCGGCGAGGGCATCGGGTTGACCACCGTCTACCGCACCCTGCAGTCGCTGGCCGATGCCGGACTCGTCGACGTATTGCGCACCGACACGGGCGAATCCGTCTACCGACAGTGCTCCACCGGACACCATCACCACCTGGTCTGCCGACACTGCGGTCGCACCGTCGAGGTCGAGGGCCCGACGGTCGAGGCATGGGCCGAAACCATCGCTTGCGAACACGGATTCACCGAGGTCAGCCACACTATGGAGATCTTCGGGACCTGCTGCGAATGCGCGAAGGCGGACCGCGCCAAAGTGTGATGGCGGTCACATGGTTAACGGCGCTGGCGCCGAGGAAGATTTCACTGCGAATCACATAACGTCCGGGGGTTCCGGGCGTCGCGCACTGAGATCGAAATCTTCTGGGAGGCAGCGTGCGATCGACCATTTTCGCGGCGGACAGACGCCGGAAAATCACCACAATCGGAGCAGCCGTACTCATCGGCAGCTCCGCCCTGCTCATGACCGCGTGCAACGACAAGGACACCAAAGCGGGACCGACGACGCCGGCGTCCGCACAGAGCACCATCGGCCAGGGGCAGCCGGGGGCGAACAGCGGTCAGTCGACCGTCCGCACTATCGGCAAGACCGGATGGTACGAGGGCTTCGATATCACGGTGGACAAGGCGACCGTGGTGCCCGACGAATACGGCGGCGCCAAGGTGCTGATCGATATCACCTACAAGAACACCACCCCCGACAACAAGACGATCAGCAATAACACCTACCTGCAGGTCGACAAGGAAGTCGATGGTGGTGCGAGCTTCGACTCGCCGACCGTACCCGGAAAGGGTTCGGCCACCGGCAAAGTCACCACGTCGGTCAAGACGTTGCACGATGCCGAGCACCTGCTCGACACCATTACCGTGATCTACGGGCAGGCCTCGGATAACCAGACCAAGATTCCGCTGAAGGCCTCGGCTCAGGTCGAAGGTATCGCGCCGAAGACGCTGAATGTCACCGGCAAACTGGTGCAGGATCAGACGACGATCGAAATCACCGGCGGCACACTGGCTCCGAGCTACACCAAGAACGAGCGCGACAAGATGGATCTCTCGTTGCACGTCAAGATCATTGGTGGACCCGGGATCTCCGCGGGCGGACTGAACGTCTTCTACGACTACTTCACTGTGAAAACCCCCGGCGGCCAAACGATTCCGGCCGAAATCCGCGGGCCGATCAACGAACTGCTGAATACCAACGAAACCATCGACAACGCGAAGAATTACGTCGTTTTCGTGGTTCCGTCCCCGGCCACCGGCACCTACGTGGTGACCTACGACGCAAACAAGGGTGAGGGCGCCGCCCCGAACTTCTCCTTCACCATCTCCTGACAAACCGACCGACACAGGCCACCACTGCCGAGCAGTGGTGGCCTGTGGTCGATTTCGGGATCAGACGGCGACCGGGTCGCCGGTGCGGACCGGCGTGGAGTCCGCCGCCGGACGCCGTCCGCGGAGTGCGCCGACACCCAGTAGCAGCAGGGCTGCGAGCGCCCAGACAGTAAGGACCACAAGGGGTTTGGTGGCGGCGGCACCGTCGAAGAAGGCAACCGAGCGCAGCAGTGACGCGGCGGCACCCGGTGGCAGCAGTTGACCGATGGTGCCCCACGGCTGCGGCAGCAGTTCCGGAGCCGAAGTCGCGGCCGAGAACGGGTTGCCGACCAGGAGCATGGTCAGCGCGGCGATGCCGATGCCCGCGCGGCCGATGGCGGTGGACAGGCCGACGACCGCGCCGGAGACCGCGAAGGACACCAGACCGGCGACGGCGGCTAGCGTCAGATAGGGGCCGGGGACCACCGACATCCAGGTCTGGATGATGACGATGCTCAACAGCCCACCCGCGATGCCGAAGGTGATCAGTCCGATCGCCTTACCGCCGACCGACGGAATCAACAGGCTGAGTACCACACCCGCCGCGATACCGGACATCACCAGCGGCAATACCATCGCACCGAAGGCGGTGCCGCGCGGATCGTCCGGATCGGCGGCCACCACATCCTCGACAGGCGTGGCCGGGACACCGGACAGCTGCTGGGCGATCGCGGTGAGCTGTTGTGCCACAATGGGACTCGCGCCGGAGGCGACCAATACGCGCGGGGCGCCGCCGCCGGTGATGACGGCGCCGTAGACGTCCCGGTTCTGGATCGCCTCACGCGCCGCCGCTTCGTCGGCGGGGTTGCTGATCTCGAAGGCATCGGGATCGTGCTGGGTCAGTTTGTCGGCGACCACCGCGGCCTGCGGGCCGCTGACGGCGATGGGCAGATCGCGCGGCGCGATATGGGCCGCGGGCCAGGCGAAGGCGATCAGCATCAATGCCTGGAGCAGGGCCGCGGCGACGCCGACACCGACTGCCCGCTGGATCGTATTCATGACGTTCTCCCGAAAATCGAATGATCGTTCTCTTTCGATGTGGATACCGTCGCACGACCCTTCGAGGTTGTCAAGAACGAGCATTCGTTTTACTTTGGAGCCATGCCCAGAGTCAGTGCGGAACACCTGGAACGTCGCAGGCAGCAGATCCTCGACGCCGCGCAGCTCTGTTTTGCCCGCAAGGGTTTCTACGAGACCTCGATGCAGGACATCTTCACCGAATCGGGCCTCTCGGCCGGGGCGGTCTACCGATATTTCAAGGGCAAGAACGACATCATCGCCGCACTGGCCACCGATACCACGGTCGAGCTGCGCGCCACCATGACCAGGGCGATCCGGTCCGATCCGCTGCCCACCCCGGCCCAGGTTCTCCGGATCGTCGCCGAGTACATGGTCGCGCACAGCGGTCCGGACGGTCATGTCCGGCTCGCACCACAGGCGTGGGCGCTGGCGCTGGTGGACGACGAGGCGGCCGAATACGTCAAGTCCGCCGTGCTCGCGATGCGTGATCGCTGGACCGAGTACACCGAGCGCATGGTGCAGGTCGGCTGGTTACCGCCCGATACCGATATCCACGCGGTGGCGACGGCGATCATCGGCCTGGTGCCGGGATTCATGTTGCAGCACTTGATCGTCGGCGACGTGGATCCGGAAACCTTGGCACGCGGTGTGGCGGTACTACTGCCCTATGGCGAGCCCGCCGTCCAGCCGGTCGACTCCTAGACGTCGCTGTCCCGCATAGGGCGCACTTTGTGCGAGACAGCCATTGATTGTCCGGGCTCGGTGTTTCAGAGCCAGCCGAGGCGTTCGGCGGCGCGGACGGCTTCGGCGCGGGTGCTGGTTCCGGTTTTGCCGATGGCGGATGAAAGATGGTTGCGGACAGTGCCTTCCGATAGGTGTAACTGTTTGGCGATGGCACCTGCGGTGGTGCCCTCGGCCGCGGCGGCGAGGACCTCGCGTTCGCGTGCTGTCAGTGGCGAAGTACCGACGGTCAAGGTTTCGGTGGCGAGGGCGGGATCGACAACGCGTAAGCCCATGTGGACTCGGCGCACCGCGTCCGCGAGTTCGCGTGCCGGGGTGTCCTTCACGACGAATCCGCTTGCGCCAGCGTCGATTGCGCGCCGCAAGTAGCCGGGACGGCCGAAGGTCGTGACCATGAGGATGCGGAGATCTGGATGGGCGGCATGTAGTTGCGCCGCGACCGCGATGCCGTCCATGCCCGGCATTTCCACATCCAGCAGCGCCACATCGGGTGTGGTGCGCGCGACCGCGTCCAGGACTTCGTCACCGCGACCGACCTCCGCGACGACTTCCAGATCGGATTCCAGGCCGAGCAGTGCGGCGAGTGCGCCGCGGACGAGCGCCTGATCGTCGGCGAGGAGCAGGCGGATCATGCGACGTGGTCCTTCGATGACGGGAATTGGCCTGCATATTCGGTCGAATCGCGGCAGAAACCGCACGAGTGCGAACCCATTTGCGGATCACTCGGACACCGTTGCACGAACACGAACACCTTCCTCGGACGACGACAGCGTCAATGTTCCCCCGGCGGCCCGCACCCGTTCGCGCAGGCCGGACAGTCCCGACCCGGAATCGACTGTCCCCAGACCACGGCCGTCATCGGCCACCTCGATGCTCGTATCGGTCACCGTGACCGTGCAATGTCGGGCCGCGCTGTGCCGGATGACATTGGTGACCGCCTCGCGCAGCACCCAACCGAACAATTCGCTGTTGCGGGTATCGGGTACGGCATCCGGCAGCGCGGCGTCGATATCGGCGGCCGCCAGTGCGGTTCGCGCATTGGCCAATTCACCGCGCAGCGATACCTCGCGCAGACCGCCGACGGTATCCCGCACTCCGGCCAGCGCCTCCCGCGCCAGCCGCTCGACATCGGCCATCTCGGCCTTCGCCCGCGTCAGATCCACATCGATAAGACGTTGCGCGAGTTCGGTTTTCACCGTGATCACGGTCAGCGAGTGGCCGAGGATATCGTGCACGTCGCGCGCGACCCGGTTGCGTTCCTCGACGATCGCGAGTTCGGCCTGCTGCCGTCGGGTCAGCTCGGCCAACCGCTCACCACGCAGGCCGAGCTGCCTGGCCACCCAGATCAGGGCGGGGATGAAGGAAA
Source organism: Nocardia sp. NPDC102475 (assembly GCF_055584605.1). Lineage (NCBI taxonomy): Bacteria > Bacillati > Actinomycetota > Actinomycetes > Mycobacteriales > Nocardiaceae > Nocardia > Nocardia sp. NPDC102475. The sequence goes on from NZ_JBVJLS010000002.1 coordinate 249,431, forward strand.
CGTAGAACGGCACCCCGGACAGGCTCGGCAGCACCACCGGCACGAGCAACATCGCGAGCATCACCGTGAACGCGACATAACCGGATTCGCGCGAGGGCATATGAAAGATCGCGATCACGCCGACAAAGATCAATGTCGGCAACGCGACCGTGCCGAGCAATGCCATCAACCCGGCGCTGCACGCTGTCATACCGACGAGCACCGGCCACATGCGCCGATCGACCGGACGTTCTACCCACCGGCTGGTGCCATCGGCCCGCCGGAAGACAATGAAGGAACCGACGATCAGCGTCGCGAACGCGAACAGTGTCGCGGTCGCCAGACTCGCCGTCGGCTGATCCGCGTCCCGCCAGCGCTGGATGATCGGTCCGATCATGTACGACAGCCAGATGACCGACATGAACCCGCCGAACCATCCACGCCGCCTCGCGGTCGCCCCGATGCCGCCGTCCCGGACCACCCGATCGAGTAATTCGGATGCCACACCACTCCGCAGCACGGACTTCACATCCATCGGCACTCCCACACCGACAGCGCGCATGCGCAAACCCGATCCCGGTTGGGCCGGCGGTGGTTGATCACAAGGGTGGACGCTACCGAACGGGTAGCCGCAGGTACTCCTGGCCGACCATCCACCGTGCGATCAGCCCGCGGCATCATCGACCACTCCGACCCACCCCTGCGGAATTCTTGGCCACAGGCCCGCGCGGCACAGCCGACCGCCATCCGACGACCGACCCCCGCGGCATCGTCGCTACAGCCTCACGCACCGCCTGGACGATTCGCGCCGGGCTGCCGCATCGCACGGCATAGCCGCCCACCCTCCTGGGCAGGCGGCTGAGCGTGCCGGATGGTTCAGCGTGCGGTGTCACGGCGGAAAAGAATGGTCGCGCCGCCGACGAAGATCGTGGCCCAGACGACGACATTGAGGATGGCCAGTGCGATCGACCCGCCGCTGGTGTCGCCGAAGGGCATGCGGGCCAAGGTGGCGACGCCGTTTGTCGGGAAGATCTTGGAAACCGTCTCGAACCAGCCGTGCAGCGGCATGAACAGGCCGCCCGCGAAGGACAGGCCCGCGAGGGCCGGGCCGAGCAGTTGCATGACATTCTCCGAGGGCAGCAGGTAGCCGACGAACAGGCCGAAGGCGGCGAAGACCAGTGAGCAGATCCAGGCGAGCAGGAAGCAGCTCACCCAGGCGGTGACCGTCAGGTGGGCGCCGAAGATTCCCCCGATGACGAAGACCGCAGTAACCGAGACCAGCCCGAGCACCATCGCGACGGCGACCTTGGTGGCGATGTATGCGACGGGACGCAGTGGGGTGAGCCGCAATTGGCGGCTCCAGCCCTGCGCGCGTTCGATCGCGACCATGGCGCCGCCGCTGGTGGTGGCCAGCATCGCGCCGTACACCGCCATCGACACCATCACATAGCCGGTCACATTGCCCGATCCGAAAGACTCTGTCCGGTAATCGGATTGCAGGCCGAAGATGACGAAGAACAGCGGCGGCATGATAAGCGTGAAGATCATGGTGCGCCGATTGCGCAGCATCCGGCGTAGTTCCAGGCGCAGGAAGCCGAGACTGAAGCCGCCGAGTGGGACGCGCGTCGAAACAGCTTGTGGGGCAAGGGTGGTCATTTCAGTTGTCTCCGGTGGTGAGCGCCAGGAATGCGGATTCGAGATTGTGCGAGGTGATTTCGAGATCGACTGCGGTCGTCTCGGTGAGCAGATAGCGGGCGATGGCGTCGGAATCCTTGGTGTGCACGATGATTCGGTCACCGCGCAGCTCGACATCATCGATGCCCGGGACCGCTAGCAGGCGGGCCGGATCGGCACCGGGCAGTGTCGCGCTGACGGCGCGGCCCGCCGCCAGGTTCTTGATCTCGGCGGCACTGCCGTCGGCGACGACGCGGCCCGCGCGCACCAGCACGATCCGGTCGGCGTATGCGTCGGCCTCGTCGAGGTAATGGGTGGCGAACAGGACGGTGCGGCCGCGATCGGAATCCTCGCGCATCGCATTCCAGAACTCGCGGCGACCCTCCACATCCATGCCGGTGGTCGGCTCGTCGAGCACGATGAGGTCCGGATTCGGCAGCAGCGCGAGCGCGAATCGCAGCCGTTGCTTCTGGCCGCCCGAGCATTTGCCGACCAGCCGACCGCCGATATCGGCGATACCGGCGCGCGCGAGCACCTCATCGACCGAACGCGGATGCGCGTGCAACGTGGCCACCAGTTGCACGGTCTCGGCGACGGTCAGATCAGGCAGTAGGCCGCCGGACTGCATCACCGCCGAAATACGGCCTGCCGCAAGCGCTTCCGCCGGTGGGCCGCCGAAAACCTGGACACTGCCGGTGTCCGGCGTTGCCAGCCCGAGCACCATATCGATGGTGGTGGTCTTACCCGCGCCATTGGGGCCGAGGAAGGCGACGATCTCACCCGGCGCGACCACCAGGTCGAGTCCGTCGACGGCATGCACCTCGCCGCCGCCCGGGAGCCGGAAGCTCTTGTGCAGGTCGCGCAGTTCGATCGCGGACGACGCCCGGTGCCTGCCCGAGCCGCCCGCCGCGGCGAAAATGGCCGTGGATGTCAGTGCCGAAGTCATGACTCAACGGTCACCCGAACCGGGGGCCGGTACCTCGCACGAGTGTCACGAACCTGCCATGACATCTGTCATGCGGTCAGCGGTTCAGGGCAGCAGTCCCTGCCGCGCCTTACCCGCGCCGGAGAGCACGAGCAGCAGCATCGTGGCCAGCGCCTGATCGTCCAGACCGGCGGCCGGGAAGGTGTAGCGCAACATGACATCGGCCTGGTTGCCGCGGGTGATCAGCGTGATCGAACCGAACTGAATCGCGCTGTTACGCTCGGCGACTCGCTTGTGCAGCTGCGGCTTGAGCGGGCGGTCCCAGGCCAGCACGCAGGTCAGCGTCAACACATCCAGGCCGGGTGCCAGCGTTACCGCGCGCAACGAGCAAAGCGCGCCCTCGTATTCGAAGCCGATCGAACCGTCCGAGTCGACGCGCACATCGACGTCGTAGAGCGACAGGCAGGCGCCGGCGCGGGCCTGTAGCTCTTGTTCGGGGGTGACTGCTGCGTCCATATCGGTGCCGCCGTTCATTTGTTGCCGCCGTTCACTTGGTCCCCCCGAAGCGGCGATCACGCGAAGCGTACTGGAGACAGGCCTCCCACAAGTTGCGCCTGTCGAAATCGGGAAACAGTGTGTCCTGGTAGACGTATTCGGCGTAGGCGGATTGCCAGATGAGGAAGTTCGAACTGCGGAATTCGCCGGAAGGGCGCAGGAACAGGTCGACGTCCGGCATATCCGGCTCGTCCAGGTATTTGGCGATCGTCGCCTCGGTCACCCGCTCCGGATCGATCTCCCCCGCGGCCACGCGACGCGCGATTTCCCTTGCCGCATCAGCGATTTCGGCGCGACCACCGTAGTTGACGCACATGGTGAGGGTCATCACCGTGTTGTTCTTGGTCAGCTCCTGCGCGGTCTCGAGTTCGTTGATCACGCTGCGCCACAGGCGCGGTCGCCGCCCGGCCCAGCGCACTCGCACACCCATCTCGTGCATCTCATCGCGACGGCGACGGATGACATCCCGGTTGAACCCCATCAGGAAGCGCACTTCCTCCGGGCTGCGCCGCCAGTTCTCGGTGGAGAAGGCGTAGGCCGAGAGCCACTTCACGCCGATCTCGATGCAGCCCTCGACGGTGTCCATCAGGACCGCCTCGCCGCGCTCGTGCCCCGCGGTGCGCGGCAGCCCGCGCTCCTGCGCCCAACGACCGTTGCCGTCCATCACCAACGCCACATGCTTGGGCACCAACTCCGCAGGCAGTTCCGGCGGTGTCGCCCCCGATGGATGCGGCGACGGCGGGCGGACGGTGCGTTCGGCACCCGACCGTGCGCTGGTCGACCTGGTCGGCGCGGCAGAGTCTCGACGGAGGATCACGGCACCTATCCTGCCTGATGGTTGTGGAGGGATTGTGCGGACCACCGATACCCGGTGACGGCGCTCGTCATGCGGTTCGGGTCGCCTCCTCAGCCCACCTGTGCGGCGGTTGACGACTCCAGCCCGGTCGCTGCATCTGCCGAACGCGAACGCTCGATCAGCGGAAGTGTGCGCAACTGACGCTCGAGATGCCACTGCAGATGCGCCGCGACCAGGCCGCTGGCCTGTCTGCGGATCTGATCGGGGACCTGCTCGACGTAATCCCACTCGCCTTTCAGCAGAGCGACCAGCAGATCGAGCACGCCCGGGGCCGGGGTCGCCGAACCGGGCGGGCGGCAGTGCACGCAGACCGCGCCACCGGCGGCGACGTGGAAGGCGCGATGCGGACCGGGTGTCGCGCAGCGCGCGCATTCGTCCAGCGCGGGGGCCCAACCCGCAAAACCCATGGCGCGCAATAGATATGCGTCGAGGATCAGCTCGTGCGGGCGCTGTTTGGCGGCGATCGCCCGCAGCGCGCTCGCGGTCAATGCGTGCAGCTTCGGTGCGGGCGCGCGCTCCTCACCGGCCAGCCGCTCCGCGGTCTCCAGTACCGCGCAGGCCGTGGTGTAGCGGCCGTAATCGTCGACGATATCGGCGGCGAATGCCTCCATGGTGTGCACCTGGGTGACCGTGTCGAGATTGCGCCCGGGATGCAGCTGCACGTCCACGTACGCGAACGGCTCCAACCGCGCCCCGAACCGCGACTTGGTCCGCCGCACCCCCTTGGCCACCGCCCGCACCAACCCGTGCTGCCGGGTCAGCAACGTGACAATGCGATCCGCCTCCCCCAGCTTATGCTGGCGAACCACCACCGCCTCGTCTCTGTACAACCGCACCCTGCCATCCTCCCACGAACGCCCGACCCCCACCCCAGACGCGGCCCAATAGCGTCAGCAGATGAGGCCTGATCAGGAGAAATCGTGGGTGAAGATCGGTTGCCCTTCGATCTGGCGGGTTATCAAGAACGGGTGCGATCAGGCGCATGCTTCATCTGCGACCTGGTCGCGGGTGCCCCCGGGTCGGAGCATGAGGTCATCCTCGACGACGGCGCGCATATCGCATTTCTCGGGAGATATCCGACGATGTACGGGCACGTGCTGGTAGCTCCCAAGGCTCATATCGAGCATGTGGTCCGCGATTTCGATGAGGACGCGTACCTGGGATTGCAGGCGGTGGTTCATCGGGTCGCGCGCGCTGTCGAAGCCGTCGTGCCGTCCGAGCGCACCTATCTGCTCTCGCTCGGTAGCCAGCAGGGGAACGCACATGTGCACTGGCATGTGCAGCCGCTCACTCCTGGCACGCCGTATGAGCGTCAGCAGTTTCACGCGTTGATGGCGGAGAACGGGGTGATTGCTTGGTCGGGGACGGAGGCGGCGGAGTTGGGTGGGCGGTTGCGGGCGGAACTCGGTTCGGGAAGGTAGATCCGCGGCTATGATCTGCGGATGCGCGGAATTCGGTTCTGCTCAGTGGTTTTGGCGGCGGTCGCGGCTGTCGGGGTCGCGGGGTGTGGGGATAAGCCGAGTTCGCGTGCGGCCGATGAGACGGCGTTCGTTTCGGTGACGGAGATGGATTCGACGATCGTTGTCGATGCGCGGTACTTCGGGGAGCACAACTTCATCGGTGGACGGATCAATGGGTATGAAGCGCCCAAGTGCTTGTTGACGAAAGAGGCGGCTGCGGCGCTTGCGGAAGTACAGCTGGAATTGCGGCCGATGGGGTTGGGGCTGAAGACCTACGACTGTTATCGGCCCCAGCGGGCAGTGGACCAATTCGTCAGTTGGGCAAAGGATCTCGGCGATACCAAGATGCGGGCGGAGTTCTATCCGACGGTGGACAAGGCGAATCTGTTCCGGGACGGATACATCGCGGAGAAGTCCGGGCACAGCCGGGGCAGCACCTTGGATCTCACGATCGTCGCGCTACCGCCCGCCGATCAGGAGCAGTATCACGGCGGTGATCCGCTGCGCGCCTGCACACTGCCCGCCGACCAGCGCTTCCGGGACAACAGCCTCGACTTCGGCACCGGCTACGACTGCTTCGACCCGCTGGCCCATACGGCCGACCTCTCGATCGGCGGCACTCAGCGCGCGATGCGGGAACTGCTGACCAATCTGATGGCCGAGCACGGTTTCACCAATCTCGCCGAGGAATGGTGGCACTTCACCCTGAAGAACGAACCCTTCCCGAATACCTACTTCGACTTCCCCATCCGCTAGGGGGTCCGCAGAATCCCACCGATGAGCAGCATCAGTGACTGCTGCGCCTGCGTCTGCGCGGCCGCCTTATCCGTGGCGTGCGCAACGATCAACCCCGCCTCGGTGACCGCGCTGAAGATCAGCTGGGCCAGGACCTGAATCGGCGCATCGGCGATCAGCCCCGCGTCACGGGCGCGTTCCAATTGAGCGACGACCAACCCCAGCCCATGGCGCGCCTCGAACTCTCGAAACGCCTGCCAGCCAAGGACCGCGGGGCCGTCGTAGAGGGTGATGCGGATCATCTCCGGGCGCTGACAGATCTGCAGGAAGACATTCAGGCCGATGGCCATCGAGGTGAGAATGTCATCGGGATTCCCTGCGCCGATGGCGTTTTCGATTTCCTGCGTGGTCTCGATTTCCATCTTTTCGAGCACGGCCAGGAACAGGCCGCGCTTATCGCCGTAGTGGTGGTGCAGGGCGCCGCGGGTGACTCCCGCCTCGGTCACGAGTTCCTCGGCCGAGGTCGCCGCGAAACCGCGCTCGGCGAACAACCGGCGACCGGCCTGCTCGAGCGCGGCTCGGGTGGCACGGGAGCGATCCTCCTGACTACGGCGTTGCATGCGCCCGAGTGAACTCCAGAATCGTTTCGGAGAGCAACTCGGGCTGATCTTCGGACAGGAAGGTGTAGGAGTCGTCGATGAACTTCATGGTCGCGTTCGGCAGGTCGGCGGCCAGGCGTTCGGCGAATTTCACCGGGAAGATCTTGTCCTCGCGAGCCCATGCGACCAGCACCGGAACCCGCACCGACGGGAATCGGGTCGCGGCCTCGAGTGTGTAGCGGCGATGCACGGTCTTCAGGAACCGGCGCAGATCCTTGCGGATCGCCGCCGAATTCCGGCTCGGCAGCAGGTAGGAGTCGGCGATCTCCGGCGGGACCGGGCGCTTTGTCACCCAGCCGAAGGCGATGGGCAGCCGATGCAGTGCCCGGATCCGCATCAACTCGGTCAGCGGCCGCAGCGAGCCGGGTACCCGTGCCAGCACGGGCAGCGCCGCGAAGGCAGGCGGGAAGAACGCCTCGTACGCATCGCACGAGGCCAGTACGGCGCGGCCGATCCGCTCCGGACGACGGGTCAGCAACAACTGGGTGATCGCGCCGCCGGTGTCATTGGCGACAACGGTGACATCGGTGAGATCGAGTCGCTCCAGAAAGTCGGCGATCAGATCGGCGACCCCGGTGGGCGTGAGATCTGCTGCGGGGACGGGGATTTCGTGTGAACCGAGCGGCAGGTCCGGACTGAGACAGCGATAGCCCGCCGCCGCGATGGTGGGGACGACATTGCGCCAGAGATCGGAGTTGACGAGCAGGCCGTGCACGAAAACGACCGGCGCGCCCTCCCCCGTGTCGTGATACCGAATGCGGCCGCCGGGGAGATCCACCTCATGCGTGCGGCCGAGTGACGTACTGATTCCCATGGTTCCTCCATGTGTTCGCAGTTCGTCTCCACCATTACATACATACGGTATGTATGTCTATAGCTCGGTCTCCTACCTGGGGTGGAGATTCGGGAGCCGATGTGGACGGTTGACCAGCTTCCGCGCTACCGTGCAACGAAAGATCGAAGGAGACGGAGCTCACATGACGGTGTCCGACGCCACCCTGCGCCCATTCGAGACCGCCGAACTCGGCCTCGCCGACCACGCGGCCGCGCTCGCGCAGGGCAGGATCAGCTCCGTGGCGGCGGTCGGCGCCGCACTGGACCGGGTCGAGGCGAGTCAGCCGAGACTGAACGCCTTCCGCGTCGTCCGGCGCGAAAAGGCACTCGCCGAAGCGGCCGCGGCCGACGAACGCTTGGCCGCCGGCGAACGACTCCCCCTGCTCGGCGTGCCGATCGCGATCAAGGACGATACCGATATCGCCGGTGAGCCAACGGCATTCGGCTGCGGCGGCGAGCTCCCGCCGAAAACCGAAGACGCGGAATCGGTTCGACGGCTGCGCGCGGCCGGTGCGGTGATCATCGGCAAGACCAACACCTGCGAACTCGGCCAACTGCCGTTCACCAGCGGCGCCGCCTTCGGCCACACTCGCAACCCGTGGGGTGCCGAATACACACCGGGCGGCTCATCCGGCGGTTCCGCGGCCGCCGTCGCGGCCGGATTGGTACCCGCCGCACTGGGTTCCGACGGCGCGGGCTCGGTCCGCATCCCGACCGCATGGACCAATCTCGTCGGCATCAAACCACAGCGCGGCCGCATCTCCACCTGGCCCGCCGCCGAGGCATTCCACGGCCTCACCGTGAACGGACCATTGGCCCGCACCGTCGCCGATGCCGCACTGCTGCTCGACACCGCGGCCGGACCGCATCCCGGCGATCTGCACACCCCCGAACCGCTCACCGTCTCCAATGCGGTCGGCCGCGATCCGGGACGACTGCGCATCGCCCTCTCGCTGCGAATCCCGTTCACCGCCACCAGAACCGCGCTGCATCCGGAGGTCGAAGTCGCGGTGCAGCGCATCGCCACCACACTGCGCCGCCTCGGTCATTCGGTAACCGTGGCGGATCTGCACTACGGCATCATGATCGGTGCGTCCTTCCTGCCGCGCTCGCTGGCGGGCGTCCGCAACGTCTACGACAAAATGCCTGGCGTACAAGTGGATCCGCGCACCACCGCGAACGTCTGGTTCGGCCGCGCGCTCAGCGGACCGGCACTGTTCGCGGCGCGTCAGGCGGAAACGTTGCTGCACAAGCGAATCGGCGGCTTCTTCCGCGACTACGATCTGGTGCTCGCACCTACCACCGCGACTCCCCCGCCCCGTGCCGAAGAGATCGACAGCATCGGCGTCAATGCCACCAACGACCTCATCACGGCCGCCTGCCCGTACACCTGGCCCTGGAATGTACTCGGCTGGCCCGCGGTGAATGTCCCGGCCGGTTTCACCGACACCGGCCTGCCGGTGGGCGCACAACTCATGGGCACCGCGAACACCGAGCCGCTGCTTGTTTCCGTTGCGGCACAACTGGAGTCGGAACTCCGCTGGGACCGCAATCGCCCCGAACCGTGGTGGTGAGTTCACCGATCGGGCGGGGTCCAGACTTCGGTATCGCTCTTGGTGCCCGCCCGGGCACCCGTCCGGTCCCGGCCGTTGACGACGCCCTGCGGACACATCATTGCGCAAGGACACGGGAGTGCTCGGTGTTGTCGGAATGGACCGCAGCACCGCGGAGACGGCGCGGGCGATCGGCAAATTGGGCGATCTCGGGGTGCCGGTCGTCGCGACGACACTGTCGGCCGACGGGTTGGAGGCCGCGTCGCCGATGTTCTGGCTCCCTACCATCCGTCGTGGCCCGGCGACCGCACGGGATTGGCCTACGACGTCGCCGGTGCGATCCTGTAGGCGGTCCGCGCCAATCGCGCCCGGCCCGAGCGCGCCCGCGATGTCAATCGTGCCGCCATCGCGCTGCAACTGCGCGGCACCGACTATCTCGGAGTCACCGGGACGCTGTAGGGGACGCCGCGCAGCGCCGGGACATACACCGGCGCCGCCGTCAGAACCCGAGCTTGCCAAGCTGTTTCGGGTCGCGCTGCCAATCCTTGGCGACCTTGACGTGCAGGTGCAGGTAGATGCGGACGCCGAGGATGTGTTCGATTTGTTTGCGGGCGTTGGTGCCTACCTCTTTGAGGCGCGCGCCGCCCTTGCCGATGATGATGGCCTTCTGCGAGGGGCGTTCGACGTAGAGCAGGGCGTGCACATCGAGCAGGTCTTCGTTCTCTTCGCGCGGGAGGACTTCTTCGATGACCACGGCGAGCGAATGCGGGAGTTCGTCGCGGACGCCCTCCAGGGCGGCCTCGCGGATGAGCTCGGCCATGAGGGTTTCCTCGGGCTCGTCGGTGAGCTCGCCGTCGGGGTAGAAGGCCGGGCCCTCAGGCATTTTCGAGGCGATGACGTCGACCAGGACCTCGACCTGCTCGCCCTTGACGGCGGAAACCGGTACGACATCGTGGTCCGGGCCGAGCAGTCGCGACAGCGCCATCAACTGTTCGGCGACCTGGTCGCGACTCACCTTGTCGATCTTGGTGACCACACCGAGCAGGGTGGTTTTCGGCGCCATCTGCTTGATCTGCTGCAGGATCCACTTGTCGCCGGGTCCGATTTTCTCGTCGGCGGGAATGCACAGCGCGATCACGTCGACTTCGGAATACGTATCGCGGACAAGGTCGTTCAGGCGCTGGCCGAGCAGCGTGCGCGGGCGGTGCAGACCAGGGGTGTCGACCAGGATGAGCTGGGCGTGCTCGCGGTGCACGATGCCGCGAATGGTGTGGCGGGTGGTCTGCGGGCGCGAGGAGGTGATCGCGATCTTCTGGCCGACCAGCGCATTGGTCAGCGTCGACTTGCCGGTATTCGGGCGGCCGACGAAACAGACGAAGCCGGAACGGAATTCGGTGGACTTGTCAGCCACCCTGCACCTCCGCGCCCGCGGCATCATCGACGATCTCGAAGACCGCACCCGAGCGGTCGGTGAAGACGATGCGCGCCTCGGGCGAAACCTCGCGAACCGCGGAGACGCCCGCATCCGATAGCTTGCCGCTGACGACCACGGCCGCTTCGAATCCCTCTGCGCCACTGGAGATCGCGGCCGCGACGGCGGCCTGCAGGGCGGTCAGTCGCAGGGACTGCAGGGCGACATCACCGGCCGCGTAGGTGCGGCCGTCGGTATCGCGGATGGCGGCACCCGAGTTGCCGCCGGTGCGGCCGAGCGCGCCCTTCGCCAGCACCACGAGTTTGGTGTCCTCGACGTCCAATTCGGTCATTCGCTGTCTCCGTTCTCATCACGATCGGTCGGGATTTCCCGCTCGGATCCGTTACTTTTACGCTTGCCGTTGGCCTTCTCGGCATGCGATTTCTCCGGCGCCTTGCGCACCACGACGGTGTGCACCCGCACCCGTCCCCGCGCGTCCGCACCGCCTTCGCCGCGCAGCACCAGGCCGTGCACAACGGCTTTGGAGCCGGGCAGCGGCACCCGGCCCAGTGCGTGGGCGAGCAGGCCGCCGACGGTGTCGACGTCCTCCTCCTCGATTTCCAAGCCGTACAGGTCGGCCAGATCGTCGACCGACAGTCGTGCCGAAACCCGGTAGCGGCCCTCGCCGAGGTCCTCGATGGGCGGGGTCTCGTCGGTGTCGTATTCGTCGGCGATCTCACCGACGATCTCCTCGAGCACATCCTCGATGGTCACCAGTCCGGCAATGCCGCCGTATTCGTCGACCAGTAGCGCCATATGGTTTCTGCGGCGCTGCATTTCGTCGAGCAGGCTGTCCAGCGGTTTGGAGTCGGGCATGAACACCGCCGGGCGCATGGCATCGCGCACCTGCACCTTGCGACTCCTATCCGCGTACGACACAAGGTCTTTCAGGTACACCACGCCGAGGATGTCGTCGACGTTCTCGCCGACCACCGGAATGCGGGAGTGACCGCTGCGCACCGCGAGCGACATCGCCTGTGCCGCAGTCTTGTCCGCCTCGATCCAGACCATTTCGGTGCGCGGGACCATAACCGCGCGGGCCGGGGTATCGCCGAGTTCGAAGACGGACTGGATCATGCGGCGTTCGTCGTCGGCCACCACACCGCGCTCACTGGCCATCTCGACCACTTCCCGCAGCTCGATCTCGGATGCGAAGGGGCCGTTGCGAAATCCCTTACCCGGGGTGATCGCATTACCGATGAGGATCAGCAGCCTGCTGACCGGACCGAGCACCGTGCCGATGAACTGCAGTGGCAGCGCCGAGGCCAAAGCAATGGAGTAGGCGTGCTGACGACCGAGTGTGCGCGGTCCCACCCCGATCACCACATAGTCCACCAGTACCATGACCGCCGCGGTGAACAGCAGCGCCCAATTGTCGTCCCACAGCGGAATCAGCGCCGCCGCCAGCAGCACCGTCGCGCAGATCTCGCACAGAATACGAAGCAGCACAAGCAGATTCACATATCGCGGCCGATCTGCCACGATCCTGGTCAGCCGCACCGCGCCGGGCCGCTCCGCCCGGACCATATCGTCGAGACGCGCCGGTGAGACGGTGTTCAGCGCCGAATCGACTCCGGCGAATACCCCGCCGACCGGGACGAGCAGAACCGCCAGCAGGATCAGGGTCAGCGAATTCACGCGGGGCCTAGCGCCTCACCGGGCGTTGTGAAACCGGCCTTCCCCAGCAGCCGGGCATCGCGCTCGGCCAACTCGGCGCGCCGCTGAGCCTCGCGCAGGCTCTCGTACCACTCCTCGAGCAGCCGCGCCTGCAGCGCGAACATCTCCTTCTCCTCCTCCGGCTCAGCATGGTCGTAGCCGAGCAGGTGGAGCACGCCGTGCACGGTGAGCAGGGCGAGTTCGTGATCGAGGGAGTGACCGGCCTTGCGAGCCTGACCGGCGGCGAATTCGGGGCACAGCACGATATCGCCGAGCATGGACGGACCCGGTTCGGCGCTGTCCGGTCGACCACCGGGCTCCAGTTCGTCCATCGGGAAGGACATGACATCGGTCGGGCCGGGTAGGTCCATCCAGCGCATATGCAGATCCGCCATGGTGTCGAGATCGACGAGCACCATCGACAGTTCGGCCGCCGGATGCACGTCCATCCGGCCGATCACGAATCGCGCGACACTGACCAGGTCTTCTTCGGGTACGTCGACACCCGACTCGTTGGCGATCTCGATGCTCACCTGATCAGGGTATTCGGTGCGCCCGAGCCCGCACCGCGCGGCTGGCCCGGACACGTCGGTCCCACTATCGCCGATCTCCCCGGCTCGCGGCGCGACGCTGTGCGCGATTGCCCGGATAGTGCGGTCCGACCTGGGTGACCCGCTCGGCCTCGGCCCGCTCGTAGGCGTCGACGATATCGGAGACCAACCGGTGCCGAACCACATCGCTGCTGGTCAGCTGGGCGAAATGGATATCTTCGATGCCGGTCAGGATCTCACTTGCCGCGCGCAGACCCGAGCGCGCGCCATTGGGCAGGTCGACCTGGGTGACGTCACCGGTCACCACGATCTTCGAACCGAATCCGAGCCGGGTGAGGAACATCTTCATCTGCTCGGCCGTGGTGTTCTGCGCCTCGTCGAGAATGATGAACGAATCGTTCAGCGTGCGACCTCGCATGTACGCCAGCGGTGCGACCTCGATGACACCGGCCGCCATCAGCTTCGGAATGGCCTCCGGATCCATCATGTCGTGCAGCGCGTCGTAGAGCGGGCGCAGATAGGGATCGATCTTCTCGTTGAGCGTGCCGGGCAGGAAGCCGAGCCGCTCGCCCGCCTCGACGGCGGGACGGGTGAGGATGATCCGGTTGACCTGCTTGGTCTGCAATGCCTGCACGGCCTTGGCCATCGCCAGATACGTCTTGCCGGTACCCGCGGGGCCGATGCCGAACACGATGGTGTTTGCGTCGATCGCGTCGACGTAGCGCTTCTGGTTGAGCGTCTTGGGCCGGATGGTTTTACCGCGCCGGGACAGAATGTCCAGGCTCAGCACCTCGGCCGGGGATTCCGAGGAACCCTCGGTGAGCATGGATACGGTGTGGCGCACCGCCTCCGGGGTCACCACTCGATTACGACCGGTCAGCGCGACGAGCTGTTCGATCACGCGCTCGGCGAGCGCGACATCTGCCGCCTTGCCGGTGAGGGTGACGGAATTGCCGCGGACATGGATATCCGCATCCAGCAACTGCTCGAGTTCACGCAGGTTCTGGTCGGCCGAACCGAGGAAGGGGAACACGGATTCGGGAGCGAGTTCGATGCTGGAACGCACGGTGCGCGCTGCCGGGCCCGAACCGTTGTCTGCACCGATGCCTGCAGTGGGGGTAGTCGGGTCGCCGATCTCGCCTTGTGTTCTCAAAAGTGGCTATAGCCTGCTTTCCGGTCTCGAATTGCTGCGTCGTTGATGAAAGTTTAACGCGCCCCACTGACAACAGGCAGTGAATAAACGGCTACCGCAGCCGTAGCGATTGCTTGCAGGTCGCTCGAAATGGTCAGCTGATGGGGTGGCGATTGCCTCCTGATCGCTGCCTACCGTCGTGGCATCTGGATTCCCCCACGCCGGCGTGCCCAATCCTCGGTGAAGTCACGAAATCGCCGCACCGCATCCGATGGCGGGGCGGTCGCCGACCAGATCAACCCCACGTCGCGGGCCGCTGCGGCATCGGCGAGCGGGACGGTCACGATGCCCGATAGCGAACCGGCTGCGGGCGTGGGATCTTCCAGCGGCAGCAGCGCGACGCCGAGTCCGGCCGCGACCAGCCCCGCGGCGGTGAGCAGATCGCTCGATTCGAAGGCGATGCGGGGGCGGATATTCGCGGCGGCGCAGAGTTCGTCGAGAATGCGGCGCATACCGAAACCCGGATGCATGGTGATGAATTCGGCGTCGCCGAGCTCGGCGAGACGGATCTGTCGGCGGGTGGCGAGCCGATGTTCCGCGGGCACGGCCAGCGCGAGCGGCTGGGCAAGCAGTTTGCGCCAGCCGATGCCCGGGGCCGACGGACGAGGCGACACGATCGCCAAATCCGCTGTGCCGTCGACTATCTGATCGATTACCGCGTCGAACGCGCCCTGCCAGAGAGTGAACGATATGCGCGAGGATCCGCGGCGGAAACCGCCGATCAGTTGCGGGATCAGCCAGCTGCCGAAGGAGTGCTGAAACGACAGGCGGACAACGCCTTTCGCGGGATCGGCAAGGTCGGCGACGGCCTGGGCGGCGGCATCGAGTTCGGACTGGGCGCGGCGGGCGTGTTCGTAGTAGGTCCGGCCGAATTCGTTCAGCACGATGCGTTTTCCGTGGCGGTCGAAGAGTTCGACACCGAGGCGGCGCTCGAGGCGGGCCAGCATGCGCGAGAGCGTCGGCTGGGCGATGTGCAGCCGCTCGGCGGCCGCGCCGACGCGCTCCAGTTCGGCGAGTGTCGTGAACCACAGCAGGTCCTCACCCAGCACGAACAGACCTTTCCTTATGCGTCTAGTGCATTAGAAACCAGATTACTATTCATTTCCCTTCTTAATGGCGAGTGTCGATTCTGATGCCATGACCAGCACGGATATCCGCTCGACCAGCACATCGCACGAACGTCGGATCACTACCGCGCTGTTCGCCGCAGGACTGGCCACCTTCGTGTCGATGTACAGCGCGCAGGCGTTGCTGCCGAGTCTGTCGGCGGCATTCGGGGTCGACCCGGCGCGGGCCGCTTTGGCCGTGTCGTTGACCACCGGGTTTCTCGCGTTGGCGATCGTGCCGGTGAGTGCGTTGTCCTCGCGGATCGGGCGGACAACAGTGATGACCTGGTCGGCGGTGGTGTCGGCGGTCATCGGTCTGCTGCTGCCGCTGAGCCCATCGCTGGAGGTGCTGCTGGCGGGG
Organism: Nocardia sp. NPDC102475; assembly: GCF_055584605.1. Classification (NCBI taxonomy): domain Bacteria; kingdom Bacillati; phylum Actinomycetota; class Actinomycetes; order Mycobacteriales; family Nocardiaceae; genus Nocardia; species Nocardia sp. NPDC102475. The sequence goes on from NZ_JBVJLS010000002.1 coordinate 264,998, forward strand.
CGGGCGCTGCAAGGTGTGGCGTTGGCCGGGGTACCTGCGGTCGCAATGGCGTACTTGGCGGAGGAGATCGGAGGCGACGGGTTGGGTGCGGCGATGGGTGTTTACGTCGCGGGCACATCGATCGGCGGGTTGTCCGGGCGGTTGATTCCGGCATTCGCGTTGGATCTGACCTCGTGGCGCTGGGCCGAGGCCGCGGTCGGCGTTGCGGCGGCCGGGTGCACGGTCTGGTTCGTGCGTGGATTGCCACCATCGCGCGGGTTCGTCGCTCGACCCGCCGGAATGCGTACCGTGCTGAGCGATATCGGCGCGCCGTTGCGGCACGGCGGGCTGCTTGCGCTGTTCGGGCTGGCCTTCGTTCTGGTGGGCGGATTCGTGTCGATCTACAACTTCCTCGGATATCGGCTGACCCGGCCGCCGTTCGAATTGCCTGCGGCCGTTGCGGGTTCGGTGTTCCTGCTGTATCTGGCCGGCACACTCGCCGCTGCCGCTGCCGGGCGTTGGGCCGATCGCATCGGCAAGCACCGCGTGCTCGCGGCTTCCGTCGCGCTGATGGGCGTCGGCGTCCTGGTCAGCATCCCGGACCAATTGATCGCGGTCATCCTAGGGATAGCCCTTTGCACCGCAGGGTTTTTCGGTGCCCACGCGGTGGCGAGCACCTGGGTCGGCGCGATAGCTCCCGGTGGCGCCGGATCGTCGCTCTACCTGTTCACCTATTACCTCGGCAGCGCCGTCATCGGCGGTTCGGCAGGCATCGCATATGCGAAGGGGGGATGGGCCGGTCTGGCGGCCTGCGTCGGTGCACTGCTGGTTGTGGCCGCAGTTCTGGTGTGGTGCTTGGCGATTCACACCCGCCGCGGAGTCGAACCCGTCGCTACTTCCAGAGTCTGTGCCGCGCCGACGGCGTGATATCCGGCGATCACCTACGGCGCTCATGACCGCGACGTCGCAGGCCAACGTCCGGACCAAGCGTGGGTCGCGGCGGCGAAGGCGGCCCGACGTGTTTCGTAGGGGAGCCGGTGTCGCTGGCGTCGGCGGCGCGGCGGAGTTCGGATGACGGACTGGTGTGGGCAACGGTCTCGGGCCGACTGCGAACGGCCGCGTGCACCTGAGTTCGGACGCTTCCAGCAATTTATAAGCAAAGCCACTGGATATCGATCCACGGATAAGACCACAGCATTTGGGCCATATACGCAAACCGCAGAGGTGGCCGTCCGTTAACTGCAGAGGCAGCCCCGCCGATCTACTACTGTGACCGACATCAAATTCTCTTACTTCGGGGGTTTCACATGCTGATCTTCGGCTGGCAGAAGCGTCTCCACACGCTCGCCATGATCACCTTGGTCTGCGGCCGCTGCGGCAACCCCGCCGCACACGCGCTGCGCAGACTCGCCACCACGTTCACAGTCTTCTTCATCCCGATCCTCCCGCTCGGCAACAAGCACTACATGGAATGCACCTGGTGCGGCGCATCGACACCCCTCGCCGTACCCCAAGTCACCGGCCTCATCGCCCACGCCAACGCCGAGAAAATGGGCTCCGCCCAGCCTCAGCAGCCCCACGGCCAGTGGCCCCAGCATCCCGGCCCGAGCGCCCACCCGCAGCACCCCGCCCCCAACACCAACTGGCAGCACCAGCCGGCTCTTGGCGCGCCCAATGCCCACCTGCAGCAGCCCGCCCCGGGCGGACCCATCGCACCCTGGCAGCAGCAGCCCGCCCCCGGCGCGCCGAACGGACAGTGGCAGCGCTGACCCGAACACACCGAGCCGCCACCAAGCTCCAGGACACCACGGCCCTCTGGAGCGCGGGTGTGGGCTCGGCAGCCGATGTGGTGATGGCGGCCTGTGACGCACTGGTCGCCGACGGGTCAGCCCCCGCGTCGTCCGTGCGCCCCGGGTTGGGCGATGATCGCGGCTCCCATCCAGCGTCGTAGATACCGACGCAGTTCGTCTTCGCTGCGGGGCGGATTGCCCGGAGAAATGAAGAACGACTGCATCGTTCGCAGGATGTATTCGACGAGTTCGTGCAGCGACGCGTCGTCGTATCCGTACCGCTCCCAATCGACGTCGAAGCGTTTGATCATCGTCATGCCGAAGGTTTGTGCCGCTTCGGAGGTAAGGCCTTCGGGGTGCACATTCGAATATGTACTCGACAGCAGAATGCCCAGGTGGGGCGTTCGACGCACATCTGAAAGCGTGAAGACCACACCCTCGGTCATGGCTTCGACAGGGTCCTCGATACCGCTGACCTGCTTGGTCAGCCGGTCCAGAAAACCGTCGACCGAAGCGATGGCCGCGGCCTGCATCAGCGCGTCCGCACTGGGGAAGTATCGATACACCGTCTGACGGATGACACCGAGCGACTCCGCGACGTCGGCGATGCTGATCTCCGAACCCGTCCGTCCGATCAGATCGACTGCGGCGGCGACTATTCGACGGGACGCTTCTTCATCGCTGTTCGGCGGACTTCCGCCCCACCCGCGCCTTCCTGCCACTGCTCGCTTCCTCGGTTCGAACGATGTCCCTCGCATGCGAAACCGACAGCGGGACAACCCCGCCGACCGTCCAGATCAGGGGCTCGACGCTACCACAGGGCCGTCGTTGTCCCAGCTCGAGCAATTCTAATCATACACGTGAGTCGATATGTGTATGATCAGCCGCATCGAGGCTTCGGCACGTCCGAACACGGCTACAGCCCCCTTCCGAATTACGAGGTACAGCCAAGTGACCGATCTGCAAGTCCGAAAGATGCGATTCGCATTCGCGGACTACGACGTACCGTTCCTGTGGAACGAAGAGAATCCGGCCTTCTCGTCCATGGCCAACGCGGTGTCCTTCCTGGCCATCGGCTTCGAGAAGATGATCGTCAATATGATTCGCGAGGCCATGCCGCGGATAACCGATCCCGCGGTCGCCGAGGAAGCGGAAGCATTCGTGCGTCAGGAGGGCCAGCACTCGACCGCCCACCGCCAGCACGCCAATGGCCTGATCAGGCGATACCCCGGGCTCCAGGAGACCCTCAACGACGTGATCGCGGAATTCGACCGCCTCACCGTGCACACCTCCCTGGAATATCGGCTCGCCTACACCGCCGATCTGGAGGCCACCTTCACCCCGGTCTTCAAACTGATGCTCGACAACGATTCCACCCTGTTCCGGCCGGGCGACGACCGCGTCGCATCGCTGTTCATCTGGCACTTCGTCGAGGAAGTCGAACATCGGAGTTCGGCGTTGATCATTTTCGATTCGATTGTCGGCAGCGACACCTACCGGATGCGCATGGCTCCGTCGATCTTCCGGCACGTCATGAAGGTCATCAAGGTGGCCTGCGCAGGCTTCAATAAGCATGTGCCACAGGAGGATCGGCGCATCGATGCACTGGCGATGTTCGCGACGCACCGGGGTAAGCAGAAGCTGCGGAAGTTGTTGCGGCTGCCCATCGAGGACAACGGTCCGATGTCGCGCGCGTTCGACGATCTACGACTCGGCGAACAACTGATCGCAATGGTGGGCATCATCCGCAGTCAATTGCCCAAGCACAACCCGGATCACGAGAAGCTGCCCGCACTCGCCGATGTGTGGTTCAAGCGCTATGACGCCGGTTACGACGTATCACATTGGTACACCGCCGATTCCGTCGCAGCGCAGGGGGACTGATGGCCGATCATTGCGCACCCACCTTCGACGAACTCGCGAAGGCGCTCGGCTTTTCCTGTCAGGAGGCCGGTGGACTCGTCGAGGTGCGAAACCCTTTCGCATTGGAGAACTGGACGCTTCCGGTGCTCGAGTTCACCATCGTCCTCGGCGCGGTGCTCGCGCTCATCTATGCGATCGTGCGCCTGCGGCGTCACGGCGATCCCACCAATCTCGTGGTCTGGTTCGGTGCGACGGCCTATCTGTTCATTATCGAACCGCCGCTGTACTTTCCGGCGGCCTTCGGTATCGACGCACACGTCGACACGATGTTCGCGCACAATGTCTTCACCGTGGATTTCCTCTGGGGTCGGCTTCCCCTCTATATCGTGGCGATCTACCCACTGATGGCCACATTGGCCTTCGAAATCGTCCGCATGCTGGGCGTTTTCCGCCGATACGGTGTTCTCGTCGGCGCCGTCTGCGTGGGCTTCGTCCACCACGGCTTCTATGAGATCTTCGACCATCTCGGACCGCAGCTGCGCTGGTGGGAGTGGTCGACCGAAAATTCGCTCAATCAACCGATGTTCGACTCGGTTCCGCTACCGAGTGTGGTGGTATTCGCCGCGCTGTGGCCGATGTCGCTGGCGTTTTTCGTCCAGTTGTTCGTCGGTCGTCATGTCGACCATGGGCGCAGTTTCTCTGGACCGCAATTGGTGTGGCGCACTGTCGTCATCGGGATTCTAGGGTCTTTGGGTACGGGCGTATTGCCGATCCCGGCAACAGTTTTCGGTGCCGGGAGCACCACGTTGCGGGGATTCCTCTATGCGGCCGAATTGGTCATCGTCAGCATCGTCGCGATTCCGATTCTCACTCGCCAGTGGCTGCGGCTACGGCGAGACCATTCGGACTACACGAACCGCTTCGTACGGATTTACAGTGTCGTGTACCTGGGCGTGATGGCCTTGCTCTGGGTGAGCGCGCTGCCCGATTACTTCGCTGCCGTCGACGGTTCGACGAGCAATGGCGATCCCATCGGAAATCTCTGGTACACGCTGTCGTGCTTCGCGGTCGCAGTACTTTGCGTGCTCGCGATCTTCACGGTGCCGTACCGAGCAGCCGAGCTACCAGCGGGAGGTCAACGCACCCAAGGCGCCGAGGGCGACGGCGGCGGCGGTGGAGGTGCGCAACACGGTGGGGCCGAGCAGGGTTACGTCGGCGCCCGCAGCAGCGAAGGCGGTGAGCTCGGAGTCGTCTAGACCGCCTTCGGGGCCGACGATCAGCAGGATTTCGGTGGCCTTGTCGAACGGCAGCTCGACGAAGCGCGCGGTGCCGGATTCGTGTAGTGCCACCGCGATTCCGCCCGCGGCGACGACCGCACGGATCTTGTCGAGCAGGTCGCGGGTGCGGTGCAGGTCGGCGACCTCGGGGATGTAGGCCCGGCGGGACTGCCGGGCAGCCGAGCGGGCGGCGGCACGCCATTTCTCAACGGCCTTGTCCGCCTTGGCTTCCCAGTTGGCGATGCAGCGCGCGGCCTGCCACGGGATGATGCCATCGGTGCCCGCCTCGGTCATCAGCTCGACGGCCAGCTCCGAGCGGTCGGACTTCGGCAGCGCCTGCACGATGGTCACGCGCGGCGTCGCAGGCGCGGCGAGCACCCGATCGAGCACCTTAAGCTCGAGCCGATCCTTCTGTGCCGCAACAACTTCCGATGCCGCGAGCAGACCGGAGCCGTCGGACAGCGTGATCGGCTCGCCGACCCGGGTGCGGCGCACCGTGGCGGCATGGCGTCCCTCCGGACCGTCCAGAACCGCGATGGCACCCGGCTCCGGAATGTCGGAGAGATAGAAGACCGTGGCGGCCAACGCTTATCGCCCGCTGAACGACGCTCGCAGCCGGGCGAACAGGCCGCTGTTGTGCTCGGACTGCGCCGACATCACCTCGGCCCGATCACCGGTGCGCATGCCCTTGTACTGGCGCAGCAGATCGGTGGCCTTGGCGTCGAGTTTGGTCGGCACCACGATGTCCAGATGGGCGAGCAGATCACCGCGCGCACCGGAGCGCAGGCGCGGCATGCCGTGGCCGCGCAGCACCGAGATCTCCCCCGGCTGGGTGCCCGGCGGGATGGTCAGTTCGGTCGGGCCGTCCAGGATGGTGTCGATGACGACGGTGGTGCCGAGCGCGGCATCGACCATCGGCACCCGGATGGTGCAATGCAGATCGTCGCCGTCGCGAACGAAGACATCGTGCGGCTGCTCGACGATCTCCACATACAGATCGCCCGCGTGCCCACCGCCGGGGCCGACCTCGCCCTGCGCCGCCAGCCGCACCCGCATGCCATTGGCGACACCGGCCGGAATCGGCGCGGCGATCTCGCGACGCGCTCGCACCCGTCCGTCGCCGCCGCACTTGTGGCACGGATCGGGAATGGTCTCGCCCGCGCCGCGACAGGTCGGACACGGACGTGAGGTCAACACCTGACCGAGGAACGACCGCTGCACGGACTGGACCTCACCCGCACCACCACAGGTTTCGCAGCGCACCGCCTTGGACTTGCCGTTGGTGCCTGCGCCGTGGCAGATATCGCAGAGAATGGCGGTGTCGACGGTCAGGTGCTTGGTGACACCGACCGCGCATTCGGCCAGGCTGAGTCGGGTCCGCAGCAGCGAATCCGCGCCGGGCTGCACCCGGCCGCGCGGCTTGCGCGTCCCGCTGGAGCCGCTCATACCGCCGAAGAAGGCCTCGAAGACGTCGCCGAGCCCGCCGAAACCGGCACCAGAGAAACCCGCGCCGCCGCCACCGGACTCCAGCGGGTCGCCGCCCATATCGACGACGCGCCGCTTCTCCGGGTCCGACAGCACCTCGTAGGCGGTCGACACTTCCTTGAACCTGGCCTGCGCCGCCTCGTCGGGGTTGACGTCGGGGTGGAGCTCCCGCGCCAGCTTGCGGTAGGCGCGCTTGATCTCCTGGTCGGTCGCGTTGTTCGCAACGCCGAGCAGTCCGTAGTAGTCCCGTGCCACTTTGAGTTCTCTAGTCCTTGGTTTGCAACAGCATTAGTCGGATGCACTCAACTTTATCCGCCGGAGGATCGAGCGTATCAGCGACGGGGGCCCTCAGCGCTCCGCGAGCACCTCACCGATATAACGGGCAACGGCCGCGACCGATGCGATGGTCCCCGGATAGTCCATCCGGGTCGGACCGAGCACGCCCATACCGCCGAGCACCGCACCCGCAGCACCGTAGCCGGTCGACACGACCGAGGTTCCGCGCATCTGCTCGACCTGGGTCTCCTCGCCGATGCGCACCGTGATGGTGCCCGGATGCTGGGCGGCCGCGAGCAGCTTCAGCACGATCACCTGCTCCTCCAGTGCCTCGAGCACATCGCGCAACGAACCGGGGAAGACGAAGTCGGCGGCATTGCGGGTCAGGTTGGCGGTGCCGCCGAGCACCAACCGCTCCTCCGGATGCTCGACCAGGGTCTCGACGAGCACGGTCGAGACGCGCACCAGCACATCCTTCAGCCGCACCGGCGCCCGCTCGGGCAGTTCGGCGACGGCCGCCGATGCCTCGGACAGGCGCTTGCCGTCCATCGCACCACCGAGCATGCCGCGCAGTGCGGCGAGGTCCTGATCGTCGATGAGTGCGCCGAGTTCCACCAGACGCTGGTCGACGCGACCGGTGTCGGTGATCACGACCAGCAGCAACCGTGCCGGATTCAGCGCGACGACCTCGATGTGGCGGACCGTGGAGGCCGACACCGTCGGATACTGGACGACCGCGACCTGACGGGTGAGCTGAGCAAGCAGCCGAACACCGCGGCGCAGCACGTCGTCGAGATCGACGCCGGACTCCAGGAATTCCATGATCGCCCGGCGCTCGGCCGACGAGAGCGGCTTCACCTCGGAGATGCGATCGACGAACTGCCGATAGCCCTTGTCGGTCGGAATGCGACCGGAACTGGTGTGCGGCTGGGTGATGTAGCCCTCGGCCTCCAGCACCGCCATATCGTTGCGAACCGTCGCGCTGGATACCCCGAGGTTGTGCCGCTCCACCAGGGTCTTCGACCCGATCGGCTCCTTGGTCGCGACATAGTCCGCGACGATCGCACGCAGGACCTCGAAGCGCCGATCCTCGGTGCTCGACATGGGCCCCACCTCCTCGCTCGTACTCGGGTACGTCGTAACGGTCACGTGCGCACCGTCCGCATCGACCCGAATTCGATGCAGGTTACTAGGTACGTCTGTTTATCCAGTCTAATTGCCTATTCGACAATTGCCCGTTCGCACACCATGGACGCTTGTGATCCAGATCCCTCGGGACCGACTGACGTTGCGCCGGAGCGAGATCCGACTGCTGACCTCGCCGCGCAGCCAGTGTGACAGGGGGATTCGAAGCAGTTGACAATGCCGCCCTACCGAGGCACCCCCCTGCCGTTCAACTTCATCCTGGCGCACGGCGTCGACGAGAACGATCCGATGCCCCGCTTCCAACCGGAACCTGCGCAAACCGGAATCACCTTGGTGGCGTCCTGCATGCCGAGGGTCTTGGCGTATCTGTTCACCCGCCCGGAAGTCGTACTCGATGGACAGCATGTGCCACAGCAGGTCGGCTGGGGCGTCACCTTCATCCCGGCCGAACCGGGGCTGCACCATCTGCGCGTCGGACCACCACCATGGCGAGCGCCCTGGTCCGGCTTCGGCAGCCACCCCATGCCAGCCGACATCATGGTTCCGGTCACCGCGGGCCACCAGACCCGCGCCTACTCCCGGGCATCCATGGCCGTCAGCAACCCGGGCCGACTCGGACCACAACCACAGCGCTGGATCCCAGGCATCATCAGCTGGCTGCTGTTCACCTCCATAGCGATCCTGGCCATGGTGCTCGGCGCTTACCAAGTGCTCACCTATTAGGCCCGGCGATCGGACCTTAGTTATCGACCGGCGGCGGCTTCTACTACGGCGGCGACTTCGGTGGGGCGGGAGACCAGGGAGGCGTGGGAGGCGTCGATTTCGCTGGTGTGGGCACCCATGCGGTTTGCCATGAAGCGTTGGGAGGCAGGGGGGATTATGCGGTCGTTGGCTGAGACGAGGTACCAACTGGGGGTTGCGGACCAAGAGGGAGCGCCGGAGGGTTCGATGTTGGCGGATACGGCCAGGGAGTGTTGGTGGGCGAGCATGTCGGCGGCTACTTCGGGGGATACGTCTTGGGCGAAGATGGAATTGAAGTAGTCGGGGGCTACGTATCCGTCGATGTTCTTGCCTGCCAAGCCATTTGGATCGTCGACGACGCGTACCTGGAGCGCCGGGGGCAGTAACTGGCTGCCAGGGAAACTGATCGGGTTGAGTTCGAGGAGACCGGTTTCGCCTTGCACTGGGGCGAAGGCCGCGATGTAGACCAGCGCTTGGACTTTCGGGTCGTGGACATTGGTGATGACGAAGCCGCCATACGAATGGCCCACCAGGACAACGGGTCCGGAGATGGTGTCGAGTGTTCGCTGGACGGCCGCGGCGTCGTTGGCGGGGCCGCGCAGCGGGTTGTCGGGAACTACCACTCGATAACCGTGGTCGCGCAGCGTCGCGGCCACGCCGTTCCAACTCGTGGTGTCGGCGAAGGCCCCGTGCACGAGCACGATCGTCGGGAGGGATTCGGCGGTCGCCGGGGCGACCGCGAGGACGGGCGTGAAAGCCAAGGTGAGCGCCGCGATGCAGGCGCGGAGACTACGGGTGATTTTCATCAGAGTCCTGCCTGTCGTCGTTGATGCTGTCGGCTCATGATGTTGTCACCTTTTGCCGCGCCCAACAGAAAGACGGACTGATCAGTTGGTTACGGCGCTGTGTGTGAGCACCGCCGATTGCTCATCAACCGGCCCGAATGGGGCACCACAACGTGAAGCTCACCACCCCCGAGCGCTTGTGATGCCCACTCTGCGCTGCCGCAAAGGTATGAGCACCTCGACATAGCGAGTGACTACCTCGCACACAGTCGACGTTGCGCGAGGTAGTGACCAGCTTGTACCGGGGGCGGATGCCGCTGCGGCGGATGACACCTCGAGGCGGCACGAAGCAGGGGCGGACGAGCCCGCAGCTACAGCTCGGACACGGTTCTCACCATCTTGCCCGCCAGTGCGTCCAGGCCGAGCATGGCGAGCAGGGACTCGCAATCCGCTGCGTCCTCGGCATGGCTGGCGACCGTCCTCGCAGCTATCGCGCACTGTCTCGCGTTTTCCGCCTTCTCGGCGGCACGCGCCTCGGCGAACTCGCTCTGCTCAGAGATAAGGGTGATGTGTCGTGCCGATGGCATAAGACTCCTTGGGTTGGTCCGAAGCCTACGCGTCTTTACCGATCTGTGATAGCGCAACGGGCGGCATCCATGAACCCGGTCGTGAAGTGAGGACAAGTCAGAGTCAGGTCAGGAGGTCTCGAACGACGCCGTCGGCGAGTAGGCGGCCGCGGTCGGTGAGGATCAGGTGGTCGCCGGAGCGAACTGCCAGACCGTCGGCGATGATTCGGCTTGCCGCGGCGGATTCCGTTGGGGCCAACTCGTTCAGCGGCAGACCGGTGCGCAAGCGAACGGTGAGCATGACGCGTTCGGTGTGCTGTTCGTCGGCGGTGAGCGTTTCCCAGCCCGCCGCGGGAAAACCACCGCGCGCGACGATATCGGCATAGCGCGCAGGGTGTTTGACATTCCACCAGCGCACGCCGCCGACGTGGCTGTGCGCGCCGGGTCCTGCGCCGAGCCAGTCACCGCCGTCCCAATAGCCGAGGTTGTGCCGACAGTGCGCGGAATCGCCTGCGGCCCAATTGGATACCTCATACCAAGTGAGGCCCGCGGCGTTGAGACGGGAGTCGATGCGCTCGTAGCGGGCAGCGAGTACATCGTCGTCGGGAGCCGGCAGTTCGCCGCGACGCACGCGACGGGCCAGGGCGGTGCCGTCCTCGACGATGAGCGAGTAGGCCGAGACGTGGTCGACGCCCGCGCTCAGCACCGCGTCCAGGCTCGCGTCCAGATCGCTGTCGCGTTCCCCCGGGGTGCCGTAGATCAGGTCGAGATTCACATGGTCGAATCCGGCAGCGCGAGCCTCTTTCGCCGCGGCGACGGCTCGGCCCGGCGTGTGGGTGCGGTCCAGCACCTTCAGCACATGCTGGGCCGCGGATTGCATGCCGAGCGATACCCGGGTGAATCCGGCCGTGCGGATGCGTTCGAAGAACTCCGGTGAGGTCGACTCCGGATTGGATTCGGTCGTCACCTCGGCATCGGCGGCGAGGGTGAAGTTCGCGCGCACCGAGTCCAGCGCGTCCGCCAGGCCGTCACCGCCGAGCAGTGACGGCGTGCCACCGCCGACGAAGATCGTCGCCACCTCGGGCGTGGCGGTCGGCAGCGCAGCGAACCGTTCGGCCGCCGTCGCCAATTCACCGCGCAGCGCTTCGAGCCAGGACTGCGGCGACGCCGAGCTGCCCAGCTCGCCCGCGGTATAGGTGTTGAAATCGCAATATCCGCAGCGTGTGGCACAGAACGGAACGTGGATGTAGATCCCGAACGGCCCACCGCCGAAGTCGCGCAGCACCAGGGCGGGCGTCTCGGCTTCGATTGGGGCGGCGGCGGAACTCACCCCTCCAGTGTGACCGCCGCTCCCCTGGGCCGTTGCGGGCGGGTTCAGTCGGCGACCACGGTGTTCTGATTCGCGGTGAGGAGCCAGCGTCCGTCCTCCTTGGCCATGACGTACATCGGCGAGCCCTGACCGGACAGTTGGCCCGCGCCGTCGAAGTACCGCTGGACCACCTTGACCGCGGCCACGTCCGGACGGATGAACAGCACATACTCGACCTCGTAGGTCGCGGTACCGTCCCGCATCGCACCCGGCAGCACCTGGGCGGTGAACTCACCGATGGCCGCACGGCCGAACAGCCGCTTGCCGCCTCCGGTCGTCCAGATGGCGTCCTCGCGGAACAGACCGACGAATTCGTCGACGAGCTCGTTCTGCTGGGAATGTTGGATGGTGGCGACGACCTCGCGAATGGCGTCCAGATCGGTATCGGTACTCATGCCACCGAGCTTGCTACCTCGACCTAGCTCGAGGTCAATACGAGTGACTCGCTTCACCGGCGATGATCTTGACGAATCATGCGACGCATTGCGACCGCTAACTATGACAGCCATCACAATCGGCCCGCATAGTCCAGGGAATTTCCCTCGATTTCGCGGGAAATATGGCCGCGAGGTCGGAAGGGCCGCCCTGACATGGCACAATAGGCCGCATGCGCGGATCTGGAGTACGACTTGTGGCACGTCGCCACGTCGACTACAAGCGCGTCTGTAGTGCCTGCTGTCTGCCCGGTTCTCTCCGGTAGCTCAGCGGCGCGCATTCCCGGGTTTGCCCGGTGATTCCCCGATTTCGACGGACATCGGCCCGCTGACACCGCAGGCGTGAGTCAGCCCCTCACGCCTTCAGCACGGATGTACCCTCACCCAGCAGGAGCGACCCCCATGACGTCGAGCACCGACGCCGGTCCCACGGATCAGCCCGGTTCCGGGCCCCACGCGCGCCCGCAGCGCCCGGCCTCCGAACGACGGGTCCGCCCGGACCGTCCCCGGACCGAGGCAGCGGCCGGCCCGCGGGTCCGCACCGGTAAGCCGGTGCGCCGCAAGGCCGAGGGCCAGTGGGCGCTCGGCTACCGCGAGCCGCTGAACCCGAACGAACAGTCCAAGAAGGACGACAACCCGCTCAATGTCCGGGCCCGGATCGAGAACATCTATTCCAAGCAGGGCTTCGACAGCATCGACAAGGGCGATCTGCGCGGCCGGTTCCGCTGGTGGGGTCTCTACACCCAGCGCGAACAGGGCTACGACGGCACCTGGACCGGTGACGAGAACATCGACATTCTCGAGGCCAGGTACTTCATGATGCGCATCCGCTGCGACGCGGGCGCATTGAACGTCGCGCAGCTGAAGACCCTCGGCCAGATCTCCACCGAGTTCGCCCGCGACACCGCCGACCTGTCCGACCGCGAGAACGTCCAGTACCACTGGATCGAGGTCGAGAACGTTCCCGAGATCTGGAAGCGGATCGAAGGCGTCGGGCTGAAGACCACCGAGGCCTGCGGCGACTGCCCGCGCGTGGTGCTCGGCTCGCCGCTGGCCGGTGAATCGCTGACCGAGATCATCGACCCGACGCCCGCGATCGACGAGATCGTGCGCCGCTACATCGGCAAGAAGGAGTACTCCAACCTGCCGCGCAAGTTCAAGACCGCGATCTCGGGCCAGCAGGATGTGGTGCACGAGATCAACGATGTCGCGTTCGTCGGGGTGAATCACCCAGAGCACGGCCCGGGTCTGGATCTGTGGGTCGGCGGCGGTCTGTCGACCAATCCGATGCTGGCCCAGCGCGTCGGCGTGTGGGTGCCGCTGGACGAGGTTCCCGATGTGTGGGAGGCCGTCGTCTCGCTGTTCCGCGACTACGGCTACCGCCGCCTGCGCACCAAGGCCCGGCTGAAGTTCCTCATCAAGGACTGGGGCATCGAGAAGTTCCGTCAGGTGCTCGAGGACGAGTACCTGAAGCGCAAGCTGATCGACGGACCGGCGCCGGAGCAGCCGAAGAAGCCGATCGATCACGTCGGCGTGCAGAAGCTGCGCAATGGGCTCAATGCGGTCGGCTTCTCCCCCATCGCGGGCCGGGTTTCGGGCACCGTCCTGACCAAGGTCGCCGAGGCGGCGGAGAAGTACGGCTCGGACCGGATCCGGTTCACCCCGTACCAGAAGCTGATCGTGCTCGATATCGCCGACGACAAGGTCGACGCGCTGATCGACGAGCTGGAACCCCTTGGCCTGCAGGCACGTCCGTCGCTGTGGCGCCGGAACTTGATGGCTTGCTCCGGAATCGAATTCTGCAAGCTCTCCTTCGCCGAGACCCGCAAGCGGTCCCAGGCGCTGGTGCCGGAGTTGGAGGAGCGGCTCGCGGATCTCAATGCGCAGCTGGACGTTCCGGTGACCATCAATATCAACGGCTGCCCGAACTCCTGCGCGCGTGCGCAGGTCGCCGATATCGGCTTCAAGGGTCAGCTGATCGATGACGGCGCCGGGAATCATGTCGAGGGTTTCCAGGTTCACCTCGGTGGCAGCCTCGGCTTCGACAGCGCCTTCGGTCGCAAACTGCGTCAGCACAAGGTGACCACCAACGAGCTCGGTGACTACATCGAACGGGTGGTGCGCAACTTCATCAAGCACCGCGAGGACGGCGAACGGTTCGCTCAGTGGGCGGTTCGTGCCGACGAGGCCGACCTTCGGTAAATGGGAGAACTAGCGTGACAACGGATCAAGTAACGGCGGACCTTCCCGCGAAGCTGTCGGAAGACGAACTGCGGGCGATCGCCGAAAAAGGCGCGGCCGAACTCGGCGCCGACGCCACGGCACTGGATTTGCTGCGGTGGACCGAGGACGTCTTCGGCACCGGCTACATCGTCGCCTCGAATATGCAGGACGGCGTGCTGGTTCACCTTGCCGCCCAAGTGCATTCGGGCGTGGACGTGCTGTTCCTGGATACCGGCTACCACTTCGCCGAGACCATCGGCACCCGGGATGCGGTGGAGGCCGTATACGGCGTGAATGTGATCAATGTGCGGCCGGAAAGCACTGTGGCCGAACAGGATCAGCTGCTAGGCAAGGATTTGTTCGCCCGCGATGCCGGTGAATGCTGCCGGTTGCGCAAGGTTGTGCCGCTGAAGCGCTCGCTCGGCGGTTACAACGCCTGGGTCACCGGCATCCGCCGCGTGGAGGCCCCGACCCGGGCCAATGCCCCGCTCATCTCGTTCGACGAGGCGTTCGGACTGGTGAAGATCAACCCGATCGCCGCCTGGTCCGACGACGAGATGCAGGCCTATATCGAACAGCACGGCATCCTCGTCAATCCCCTGGTGGAGGAGGGATATCCGTCCATCGGCTGCGCTCCGTGCACACGGAAGCCGGAGCCGGGCACCGATCCGCGAAGCGGCCGCTGGGCCGGCCTCGCCAAGACCGAATGCGGGTTGCATCAGTCATGACCGAAACCATCAGCGCACGTTCCTTGGGCATCACCGATTTCGACACCCTCGCGGCGTTGGAGTCGGAATCGATCCACATTTTCCGTGAGGTGGCAGGCGAATTCGAGCGGCCGGTGATCCTGTTCTCCGGCGGTAAGGATTCCACGGTGCTGCTGCACCTGGCGCTCAAGGCCTTCTGGCCCGCGCCGCTGCCGTTCGCGCTGCTGCACGTCGACACCGGGCACAACCTGCCCGAGGTGCTCGAATTCCGCGACAAGGTGGTCGAAAAGTACGGCCTGCGACTGCATGTCGCGAAGGTCGAGGACTATCTGGCCGACGGCAGGCTCACCGAGCGCCCGGACGGTATCCGCAATCCACTGCAGACGGTTCCGCTGCTGGACGCCATCACCGAGCACCGCTTCGACGCGGTCTTCGGCGGTGGCCGCCGCGATGAAGAGCGTTCGCGCGCCAAGGAGCGAATCTTCTCGCTGCGCAATGCCTTCGGACAGTGGGATCCGAAGCGGCAGCGGCCCGAGCTGTGGAATTTGTACAACGGCAAGCATGCTCCCGGCGAGCACGTCCGGGTGTTCCCGCTGAGCAACTGGACCGAACTCGATATCTGGCGCTACATCGCGCGTGAGGATGTCGATCTGGCGAGCATTTACTACTCGCACGAGCGCCCGGTGTACCAGCGCGACGGCATGTGGATGACCCCCGGCGTCTGGGGCGGCCCGCGCGATGGTGAGGTGCTGGAGACCCGTTCGGTGCGCTACCGCACCGTCGGCGACGGATCCTCCACCGGCGCAATTCTTTCCGACGCGGCCGACAACGAGGCGATTCTCGCCGAGGTGGCCGCGTCCCGTTTGACCGAGCGCGGCGCAACCCGCGGTGACGACCGAGTGTCGGAGGCCGCGATGGAAGACCGCAAACGAGAAGGCTACTTCTGATGCGTTCCGAGTCGCTCGCCGGACCGAGCGCGGCGCACAGTGTCCAATCCTGGGCGGGTGACGACCGAGTGTCCGAGGCCGCGATGGAAGACCGCAAACGAGAAGGCTACTTCTGATGCGTTCCGAGTTACTCGCCGGACCGAGCGCGGCGCACAGTGTCCAATCCTGGGCGGGTGACGACCGAGTGTCCGAGGCCGCGATGGAAGACCGCAAACGAGAAGGCTACT